>NZ_JAIWNS010000274.1 GCF_020216685.1 Methanospirillum hungatei
GCAAAGGAGCTCCGTCGTCAGGCATCTGAGATCCATGACCATGTTACCCAGCTGGCAGAAGATGCCCAGAAACACCATGACCTCATGGTTGAGTGTTACCGGAAAGCAGATTCATCCCGTGAGAAGGCTGATGAAGCACACAAGAAATTTGTCGAGGCACAGGAAGCTGCCGACAATGAACACAAACTCTTCATCGCCTGCCAGAAGGAACTTCGCGATTATGACAAGGTAATTGGCGGACTTCGCAAGAAGAACAAAAAGGTCAAGACCACAAAAGAGCAGAAAGAAGTCAGAAAGGAAGCAGAACAAATCTTCTCACAGTTTAAGGCCGGAGAAAAACTCACCACCGAAGACCTGCTCCTTCTTCAGCGTTCAAGACTTTTATAATCCCATTTTTCCTTTTTTTCAAAGAAGTCATTTATAGAGATGCAACCAATATCTTGGTAATGGGTTTCATCAGAACATTAGTCCTCAATATCGACCGTGATGATGATATAGGGTTTAAAGCTTCAGTTGAAAGTCCGGTTATAGGCAGAGAGGCCTGCCTTGATGCCGCAATCCGTCTTGCCCTTTCAGACCCTGAAGATTCAGATCTGAACGCAATATTCCAGGCAATCTCCACCTATGACAAACTCATTGCTGATGGAGAAGAAGCAGAAGTTGCGGTTATTGGGGGAAACCATTTCAGGTTTATTGAAGGTGACCGCAAGATCGCCCGGTTACTTGATGATGTAATTTCGCAGACAGGATGTAATCAATGCATCCTTGTCACCGACGGGGGTGAAGATGAATATATACTTCCCATCATTCAGGGAAAAATATCAGTCACTTCAATACAGCGGGTAGTAGTCTCGCAGATGCCAAATCTTGAAGGCACCTATTACATCATTAAAAAACTCATCAGTGATCCAAAAATATCAAAAATTGTGCTGGTGCTTCCAGGACTTACGCTCCTTCTCTATGCAATCAGCTATGCAGTAAACAGACCGGAGATCGCAACAATAGTAATTGCCGGATGTGTCGGGGGGTATTTACTCTATAAAGGATTTTCATTGGATGAGGTTGTCAGGAGCGAAGTAATCGACCTCAGATCCACACTCTACCGTGGGAGATTCTCCTTTGTTACCTATATCGGGGGGTTAATTTTTGCGATCATCGGAGTGATGGAGGGGACATCTGCCCTCACCAGTTACTGGGACGGGAGTGGAATATTCCCGATGGCCATCATCTTTTTATGGGGAGCAGTCGCCTGGTTTACCCTTGCAGCAATAACTACCTCACTTGGATCAATTATTGACAGTTTCCTCTATGAACGGGAGAGTCTCTCACGCGCAGTAATTTTTTCCTATTTCATAAGTGCAATCGGAGTCCTGGCCTTTGGAGGGATGAGTTATACCCTTTCAAACCTGAATCTCTCTCAATTTCCAATAACACAGGATCTTGGCATAACATACATTATTCAGGGTGCAATTGGCGGACTTGTATGTGCATTCGTCGGAATCATTCTCCAGCATTTTATATCCATGTGGGCAATGAACGAAAAAGAGACAATTTCCCAGGTTTAATCATTTTTATTTTAAATATTCCGGTTGGTAAAATAAGAGACATCTATAAATTCTCATCCGTCTCTTTTGACCATATCAGATCTCATGGAGGGCTGATTATGGGGAATATACATAATTATCTTAAATTTCTTATTCTCTGTCTGGTCGTAACCGGACTCTTCTGCGTGCAGGCATCTGCCATTACAGCTGATGCCCGGATAGGACCACTCAAGGGACCTGCACCATTGAATGTAATGTTTACCGATGCATCAGTTGGAAAACCAATAGAATGGCATTGGGATTTTGGTGACGGATATACTGGTGACGGACCACGGACCATGCATACCTACATGACTCCAGGTACATATACCGTGACCCTCCTTGTCCTGGATGCACAGGGAGTATCAGACACTGCTACATTTCATCAGGCAATCTCGGTTACTGCCAATCCGTTTATGCCGGTTATGCCAATGAATCTCCCTTCGTTCTCTGCTGATTTTACCGGAGGCCCTCAATCAGGACCGGCACCACTTGCAGTCTCATTTTCAGATCTCTCGAAAGGTGAACCAAAGACCTGGGTGTGGGATTTCGGAGATGGTACAACATCTATTGATCAAAACCCGGTTCATATTTACTCAACACCGGGAACATACACCGTCACATTAAAAATTGCAAAAGATTCAAGCACAGGAATGAAGGAAAGGAAACATTACATATCAGTGACTCAGGGGACAGGCATTCCTGATCAGCAGATGGTAAGTTCCTCATCAACGTCTTCCTCAACGGAGGAGGTACCAGTACAAAGTATGAGTACATCAGAAAATGTACCATCCGAGTATGCTTTCATGAGAGAACCAACACCAGAGGAAGAACAGCCCTGTCACTCAGATCTCTCTCTGACTACTGAATCAGAGACAATCAGGTCAGGTGAGGACTTAATGATCACCATCAATGGGAATCCTCTGGAAAAAGTATACTTCTGGATATCAATGAAAGAAGGGAATACATCAGAAGAAATTAAGCCTCCTGTCATTTTGGATAATGATATGGTCTTTGATAAATCAGAAGGGCCTTTCTCAATTGGTCAATTTGTTCCTGATAAAAATACAGGAGCAAAAATAACGGAGTTAATTGCTAATAATGAATCTGCGTATGCAACCGGATTATACGGACTGGTGGCCCTTGATAAAAATGGTGAGCACACCGTTTTGATCCAGGCAAAAGAGGCTTCTCCAGGTACATATATTGCAAATGCGATAACTGGAGAGACTGGAAAAGAGGGGGGATGTGTATCTCAATTGCAGGTATCGATCCTGCCATAATACATTTTAAGCTGGCACAATAATATTCATGAGTTGGATACTCAAGAGGTGATTTTCTATGAAAACGATACCATTTATTAAAATTCTTGGATTAATTTTCTGCGTTCTTCTTAGTACTGTAGGAATTTGTTCTGCATTCTCCATGTCATCAGGAGTCTCTTCTACGAGTTCATCAGGGGGGTTTTCATCAAGCAGTAGTTCTAGTAATCTTGGGTTCAGTACCTCAACCCTTGTAATGACTGGAGGAACACCCTCAAAACCTGCAACATCTCCCACTCCTGCCGGAGGGCCTGGCACTATCCCGCCGAATGAGGTAATCCCCCCACAATGGCAGCCAGGAACCCGATCTGGAACATTTTTTGATCCCATAACGCAGACCAGCTGGTTCTTTGATAATGTCCTTCAGAAATTTTATACACCGACGTATGGGTGGTTTTTAGTCACCCAATTTACGAAAGAAGGAAAAGTGTATGCCCAATTTTATTATGATCCAAAATCAGGCGTCTTCAGGGATATGAAATCCGGAGCAACTATCATGAGCACGGCTGGTATATCTCAGCCTTCAGGTTCAACCGGGCAGCAAGGTCAGCAGACGGGCCCGTCGCAGCCTTCAGGGCAGACACCTTCTCCATATACCGGTGCTTCTCCGATTGTTGCAGCAACTAGTCCTCCTTCAGGTACTTCCTCATCTGGCACTCCTTCATCTAACATCCACCCATGCAGAATTGTCTGTACCTCCTGTACATCAGGATTCTGTGATGATTGTAATCAGAATGGAGTATGCGATGATACAGAATCATCAGGGACACCCGTTATTACCGGATCTAAACCTCAAACACAGACTGGTGGAGTAAGTGAGGAGCCACAGCAGCCAATCCAGATAAATCTACCAGTTACTCCGGGCGTGACACCAGGTGTATCAGCTGAGGGTGGTCTGAGTGAAGATCCACAATCGACTATTTACTATATGGTTGCTCTTCCGTTAAGTGGCGTTCGCCCGATTGTGGCCTGTGACCCATTCCAGGAATGTGAATATTGTCTTGATATTGATGATGATGGCGCATGCACCCTTCTGGATTATGCAATCATCCAGTGTAAAGAGAAATGGGGGCTTGATTACATGGGAAGCAGGGATAATATCTGTGATACTGATGTTCTGTTGATCATGGATTGTTCTGATCCATCCGGCTGTTCTGTAGC
>NZ_JAIWNS010000275.1 GCF_020216685.1 Methanospirillum hungatei
CAGACATCAGAACCAGGAGATAGTGCTCTTGAAATTGGTCCTAGACCCGGATACTTCGGTCTTGAATGGCTAAAAAATACGAAAAAAACTCACCTGACCGGCCTTGAGATAAGTCCTGCCATGATCCGTATGGCAGAGAAGAACAGTCGGGATTATGGTCTTTCTGACCGTGCAACCTACAGGGAAGGAAATGCCCTCTCTATGCCATTCGCAGACAATACATTTGATCGTGCATTTTCAAACGGATCCCTGCATGAATGGGAAGATCCAGGAAGAGTATTTTCAGAGATATACCGGGTCTTAAAGCCAGGTGGTGCATGTAGTGTGAGTGATCTCCGAAGGGATCTTTCACCCGAGATCTATCAGTTTATGCTCGATAGTTGTCAGGGGCCGGAGATCAAAAAAGGGTTTCAAACCTCAGTTCAGGCAGCGTATACAAAAGATGAGGTAGAGGCCCTGTTACAGGATATCGGTTTTACCTGGGTACAGGTTATCGCTCATCCCTATGGACTGGTTGTTATGGGAAAGAAATAATTTTTCAAGGCTGAATTAACACCTCATTTCTTGCAATAAGGTTTCGATCATAATATAATTCAAGATAGAATGTATTGCCAATAGAGGTCTCATCCAGAAAATCTATACCCAGAGGCTGTATTTTTTCTGCGATATCTTCTTTTGTCCCGGAAATAACATGAATATCTCCTGCATGCATTGAGGAGATCCCGTTCGCCCATGAATTTTCTGAATTGGTATTTTCTTTAATATTACTTCTATCCAGTTCTTTTATGGTATCATATCCACAGGAAAATGTCCTGGAAGGCCGAATAATAAGATTCACACAACAGGTGGGCAGGGGATCTCCGGAGATATGATGAAGAGTCAGATTCCACTTCTCACCATCCTCACGATGAAATTCTGACTGAAGGATAATTGCTAGCGATTTTTCTTGAGTATTCATCAACCCCCCGGCATAACTATTCACAATTGCTGCAATGATGAGGGTTAACGTAAGCATGAGTAGTACCCCAATTACCGGAGAAACCGCTGACTCTGATTTCATCAGCATTCACCAACGATAATCTGCTGATCATAAATCGTACTTTGAGACGGAAGATGGATGAACCGGATACGAATTGGATCACCATTATCCAGTTCCTCATAGTCTTTCCCAAGAAATGCTGTTCTGGATTCGGTGTTATTAATGACCATCCGTGTTCCACCAAGAAGGGAATAATTCCCAAAATGGTCGGCACCTTCTGATCCTTTTATACCCGGACCTAATCCGATTGGGTAAATTCCCTTTGTCCCTATTGTGGTATTTCCATGATTCGTTCCCCAGGTGGTAAGAATTTTGAGATCCTTTGTCGGAATTCCATCCCCTGCTGATAAAACCATCATGGTCACATTTACATTTGGAGACCTGCATGCTTCTGTTTGTAAAACTAACTGGGGGGGTCTGCTTTTTGTCTCTGACATTCCACCAACATATCCGGACAGTATCGCAGCAAGGATCACCGTGACAATAAGCATAAGCATTATTCCAATTACTGGAGAAACGGCAGACTCTTTTTTCCTTTTCTTATATCTGCATGTTAGAGAAGAATTCGAGGATATTTTTTCATGAAAACTCTCTCGTTTAATTTCATTGAATGTATACATAGTATGAGACCAGCAATCACAAATATTTTTGATCTATATAAAAATAAATTTAATTGAGATCTGTACGAAAAGAGAAAAAGATATAGTATACGATAAAACACTTGGGTTCGTGAAAAAAATGAAAATAAGGTTAGGAGTTGGTTGCCGAAAGGTAACACGGTATACATACCCGTTTCCCATCATGTTCACGGGTTTTTGCATCGGCTACCATCTCACCACAGCACTCACAGGGAATTGACTGAAATATCCTCGCTTTCCGGGGTGGCTGCATATCAACAAATTGTATCTTCAGAATTTTCTCTTCTGGTGCTGTAAGGATTGCATGAACACCTTGATGAGCGAGTTCCTGGTACCGTGCTTTTTCTTCCTCTGTTGCCTGGCCGGAGAACACCTTTGGTCGGAGTGCATTCATCTCTTCGGGCAGGAATCCATCAAGACTGGTCACAACACGAACCGCTTTGTTACTCCTTCTGCAATAGAACGTAAATGCGTGTTTTCCATAATCATTGATGATAAGATTACCCTTTCCTGCCGTGCATCCGGTAATCACCTGAACAGCATCAACTCCACAGGCATCGGTATCTGCGATTGCAACTAGTTCTTCATCTTTTGGACGTTCAACCCCCAGTGCTTTCATGGCCGCAATGGCGACCCGGTAGCCGGATGCAAGACCGCCGCATGAATGCCCGTGAAACTCAACTGCCTGCTCATATGATCCATAAGTGCCCTGGACGGGTTCTCCGGCGGATGATGAAATACACATGATATTAGGTTATCGGGGGAAACACATATAATCATCGTTTATGTGTCAGAATTGTATTATGAGTAACTCGTAAAATTGTAAAAATTGAGATAATGAAAGAAAATATAGAGAAAATATATACTCAATTGTGAAAAATAATAAGATTATTTTCAATAGTTTTAAATTTCATAATAATCGTATAATTAATTAAGATGTCTGTAAAATTTGTAAAGTAAAATAAGACACAATTAGGCTTAAAATTACTTTATTTAAGCAGACATCGGATTTCTGAATGAATGGCAGTCATTCCGGATGAATGAGGGATACAATGAAACGAACGATAATCTTCCTGATAGCACTCTATTGCCTATTTATTCCAATTTCAGCAGCAGCTGAAGATGATCTCATGTATGATCTGGGGTCGCGGGCAGCGGAAGTAGGTATGGATCTTTTGAAATTTGAACCGGGAGCAGACAATATCCTGGCCCTTACCAATGCCGGCCATGCAATTGTAAAAGGAAAGACCACGGAGCGTGCATTATCCGGTCTTACTGATACGTCCGGTCTTCGAAATGGTGACAATAATCTTTACCAGGTGAACCGCCCGGACTGGAAAGGGCTCTGGTTTTACTTCTATAATAAGGATTCAGGACTTGCTGCATATATGGAGCCTGATGCAGCGTTCTATACCATGAGTGCAGAGGAACGGGCAGCTCTTCCGGCAGACAAGGCGTTCGGACAGGTCACGTTCATGAGTGCGAACCTGGACAAGCTGCTTGCAAACCCGGATGAAGGGAATACCACCTTTAACAAGAAGAAGTTTGGCGGGAACGAGTTCTCACTGGTCGGGCTTTCAAATGTCTGGGCTGCAGGAGCAACCTATGATTTCATGAACGCTGCGGCATTTCATGATCATCTCTGCCCGGGTGTTACCAGTGGATATATGATCATCAAGTATATTCAGAAGAACCTGCCGATCACGAATCAGTCGGCTGAAACATACATCGACATCGGATGCCCGAACTGGTGTAAGGAAGATGCATTCCAGATGATCTGGGACAGCACTCCGGGTAAGAACAGTATGTTTGTCATGACATTAAGCCCGGACGATGAAGCCGCACTAAAGGCTAAGTATGGCACCAGGCCGGCAGGGATTATCATACGCTGGAATGATGCAGCCAAAAAAGGAAAAGGAGTTGCATTAGGATTTAACTTTGATCAGATAAGTGAGGAACTGGGTCTTGTGAACTGGACCGGGCCAACGTGGGCACCAAAGCTTGTCCAGGATATCGGTATGATGCCATATATCGATAACCCTGAATCAGTCATCACCACACTCAAAGAGTTTGATGTTGATGAGGTTAACCTGACAAAACTGAAGACCGCCGGGAATAACCCGTATAAAGTCCTGGGGATGCTGTAATTGCATTATCCCCTGCATACAAAAAAATGTGAGTGATCATATGAAAAACCTGAAAACAATTCTAATTGCAATCTTAATGCTGGTTTCTCTTGTAGCTATACCAGCATGCATGGCTACTGATTCAACTGGATCAGAGAGAACAATTACCGATGGATATGGCCGAACGGTCACTATTCCAGCAGAGGTAAAAGAAGTTAT
>NZ_JAIWNS010000276.1 GCF_020216685.1 Methanospirillum hungatei
TATTTTATCAGGATATCAAAGACACGGGCAAACCGTGACGCATTGCTGTCACCAAGCAGGTCAACCGGATTTTTATGTGACCAGAGATCAGGGAGCAGCCTGTTTAGCTCATCGTACACAACTTCAGGCAGATTGATCATCTCAAGCCCGTAGCTTTCTGCATAATCTGCTGCAAGAACCCCGAAACCTCCGGCATTGGTCAGGATGATCGTTCGTTTTCCCCGTGGGTACCCCTCTGATACCACCAGCCTTGCGATATCAAATGCTTCACTCAATGAATACGCAGGTATTACACCTGACTGTCTGAACGCAGCAATATATGTCTCAAAACTTCCGGCCAGCGATCCGGTATGTGACGATGCAGCCTCCTGTCCACGGACAGATGAACCGGATTTCAATGCAATGACCGGTTTTCTGCCACGCATCGTTGCAGCATATCGGATAAATTCCCGTCCGTCACGGATCTCTTCAACATACAGGATTATTGCATAGGTGGTCGGGTCCTGGTCCAGAACCTGCAGATACTCCATAAATCCCATGTCGCTCTGGTTTCCGACACTGATGACCGATGAAAATCCGATACGGCGTGAGATGGACCAGTCAAGGACGGTGGTGATGATCGCACCACTCTGGGAGATAAATCCAATCTGACCGGACAGGGGGGACTGGACATCAAAGGTGGCATTCAGTTCCAGTGGCGGGATGATAATCCCCAGACAGTTCGGACCGACAATCCTGATTCCTGTCTCCCGTGCAACACGAAGCAGCTCGTCCTCTATCTTTTTCCCTTCTTCCCCGGTCTCTCGAAAACCTGCGGTGAGAATGACCGCAACCTTCACTCCCCTGGATCCGGCCTCATGGATGATCTCAGGAACCTTTGGTGCAGGGATGGCAACAACAACCATCTCGACAGGTTCAGGAATATCAGAGAGGGTCTTATAAACCGGGATACCAAGGATATCCTCTGCCTGGGGATTGACCGGATACAGTTTTCCTTTAAAGTTCAGGAGGTTTCGAAAGACGGCATACCCGACCTTTCCCGGGTTTCGTGATGCACCTACAACCGCGATTGATTTCGGGTGCAGAATATCAGGAACCGGGGGCAGGACCGGTCGCTCCTGTACTACAGGCACTTCCCCTGACCGCACGTACATCCGTGCATCAACTGCATATGTTCCTTTCTCATAGAGTATGACCGGGTTTATATCAAACTCAATAATACGGTCATCTTCAAAGAACATCGTACCTGCTTTTTGCAGAAGTTCGACCAGGGCATCTTCATCAAGTGGTTTTCTCCCCCGAAATCCGGTGATGAGTTTATACCCGCTCATCTCCCTGATCATCTCCCGGTATTCATCAGGTGAGACCGGTAACACCCGCATGGAAAAGTCATGGAGTAATTCTACCAGGATTCCACCCATTCCGACGGTGATGATCTTCCCAAAGGATGGATCAATCCTTCCGCCAATGAGAAACTCAGTCCCTGAAGGGACCTCCTGAACAACCATGTATCCGGATATCTCTGCATCGGGAACTGCGGTTTTCACCCGGTTGTCCATCTGCAAAAGCGCGGTTTGAATGGCATCAGGACAGGAGAGATTCAGGGCCACTCCCCCTGCATCTGATTTATGAATTACCTGGGGTGAGACGACCTTGATAACAACCGGATATCCCAGTTTCTCTGCAGCCTTTAGTGCATCTTCATGGGAAGTGACAAATGAGTACTCCGGTATTGATATCCCATGCTCATGTAAAATCCGGTATCCTTCAAATTCAGGGAGGAGTTTTTTCTCCATGGTTTTTCCTGAAGGTGATTATAGAATACGAATAAGATAAGGGTTATCTCTCAGAGATTCCTGAGAAGTGCCTGGAAAATACCCTTACGGATGAGTTCTTTTGACACCGGGCCTTCTGGAAGGTCTACAATATCAGAAAGGAGGTGCCCGTTTATGTAGAATGTTGATGAATTCTCCTGAATGTTTTCTTCATAGGTATTATTGATATAAATCAGCTCCACACCGGAGACCATGAGTTCGGCGGACAGGTCATGTAATATCGTTGAGATAACTTCAGGGTCTTCAGGAGTTACACCTTTATGTTTCCATTCAACCCGGAGGGTGATCTTTTCAATTACGTCTCCTCCACAACCTGTACAACCCTGACATTTATCCGGTGTGCATCCGGAACCATTGATTTCAGTCATATTTTCCTCATATCAAAATTATTGCCCGGCTGGGCGGTGAGTGTTCTCTCATATGTGGGTCATATAAGGTCATGAGCATTCGTCTTTGATACAATTTATAAAAAACCAAAAGTGGGGGGTTAAAGGATAGGGATATATTGGGTATAGGTGTGTGCAGCTGTGGCTTCCGGAGCAGGTGTATACCGGGTGCGGAGATCCGGCATGTGGGGGGTTTGGGGGGTTATGTTTCAGGGGTACTGCTCCGGTGTGTTTCTGCACACTATACAGGTCATGTCCAGGGGTATTTGAAGTTTAATGAAACAGGGTGAAAGTGAAATTCGTCTGTTTCATGATTTTGAATGGGAGTTTTTACGGTCGTAATTTTTCTAATGGTGTCTGGTATGGCCTCTGAAAAAATGTGCTTCACTTTCGCGGAAGGCCTTCCTGGCAGGTATACAAAGGCTCAAACATGATGGATGAGAACCTGATACGAATACACCCGGAGATGATGGCCGAACAGATCATTCTGCATCTTGACATGGACTCTTTTTATGCCTCGGTGGAGATCCGGGACAATCCTGATCTCTCCGGAAAACCGGTAGTCATCGGTGCAGATCCCATGCAGGGGAGAGGTCGCGGGGTAGTAAGCACCTGTTCCTATGAAGCACGGGCATTTGGTATCCACTCCGCTATGCCGATATCACAGGCCTATCACCTCTGCCCTCATGCCATCTTTATCCCTCCCCGTATGGCTACGTATGCGCAGGTTTCAGCAATAATTATGCAGATACTGCGGGGGATAGCCGGAGAGATTGAGCAGGTTTCAATTGATGAAGCGTATCTTGATCTCACGTGTGACCGGTCATATGAACTGGCTGCACACCATGCAGCAACGATAAAGCAGGTGATAAAAAGCCAGGTCGGCCTGACCTGCTCTGTCGGAATTGCCCCTTCACGCATCTATGCAAAGATGGCATCCGAACAGCAGAAACCGGACGGGCGTACGGTTGTATCTCCTGATGCTCTCGAGTCATTCTTAAACCCGCTTCCCGTGCAATCAATTCCCGGGATAGGGAAAAAATCTGCGCAGGTCCTGATCAATGCCGGAATACAGACTATTGGTGATATTGCCCGGTGCGATATCCAGACATTACAGGATATGTTCGGTTCACATGCCGTCAGGCTTTATCAGATTGCCACTGGTCAGGATCGCGAAGGCCTTCGGAAATCAGGAAAAAGGAGATCAATCAGCCGTGAACATACCTTTTTACGGGATTCTACATCGCCGGATGAGATCCTGGGTTCAATGCATACAATGATTCTCTCCTTATGCCAGGAACTTGAGGAACAGAATATATACTCGCGCACCATTGGAATCAGGATCCGGTATACCGGGTTTATCACGAGAACAAAATCAGTAACCCTGATGCAGCCAACCCGTGAGGTCAGGGTGATTGAAAACGCAATAGACGGGCTTTTTGCAGATATGTGGGATATGACCCCGGTACGGCTTATTGGAGTGAGATTTTCCGGACTTGTTCATCCTGATCCGGTTCAGAGGTCGCTGTCTGATTTTTAACCTCCCGACAGGAAAAGAGCATGTGCTCACACAAGGATTGATAAATTTACTAAAGAGACATAGTAGTATGGGAGAGTCAGGGGGACATTTCGATAAGGGAAGATGGGTTGAGGATGCAGCTCCTGAACCATCTTCTGCAGACCAACAGGAAGATCCAGAAACCAGGCTCCGTTCTGCTGCAGGTCAGATCGGCCGGGGTATTGACGAATTACTGGCGGCAGGGAGCGATC
>NZ_JAIWNS010000277.1 GCF_020216685.1 Methanospirillum hungatei
CCTCAGTTACTGGAAGATATCTGGGAAGGATTGGTGAATAAGTGGCATGTACTCACTCCGGTAACCCTGAAAGATGCTAAGAACCAGGCATTACCAGGAGCAAGCGGAGTGTATCAGATCAACTCCGCTAAAGTGGGAATAATTTCTCAGTTTGAGCGTCATCGATGTTCTATTTGTAATCGTGTCCACACTCGTGAATCTCCTGGTCAGGCCTGCACAAAATTCCGGTGCAAAGGGCATACCCGATTTGAAGAACCTCCTGAGGATGAGTATAACGTCAGTCTTCTGGGCCGTGAATTAACCATGATAATGGCTCGGGAACATACCGCTCAGGTTCCTGCAGAAGATCGGCAATACATTGAGAAACAATTCAAAAATCCAAAGGGGAGCATAAATTGTCTTGTTGCCACACCAACGCTGGAACTGGGTATCGACATAGGATCTCTTGATATGGTCCTGATGAGAAATGTTCCCCCATTACCTGCAAATTATTGGCAACGTGCCGGACGAGCTGGCAGACGGCACAGAATGGCAGTGATTTATACATATTGCAACCGGAAGGCTCATGATGAATATTTCTTCGAAGACCCGATGCGACTTCTGGGTGGAACTGTATATCCACCCCGGTTAAATCTGAAAAATCCGGTGATGATACGTAAACACGTTCATGCAACCGTGTTGGCAAAATTAACTCAGATGTCTCAGCGGGATAACCCGACTGATACAGAGAGAAAAATTCATCACACATTACGGGAGTCATTCCCACAATTTGTTAATGGATATCTGTTCACAGAAGATCACAGGTATCGAACAGAACCGGTTGATCTATCCAACCTGATGACCACAATTCATGAACATGAATCGACGTTACTATCAAGCGTTTTGAAAATTTTTTCAGAACAATGGCCATCAGATAGTGTTAATGAAGTCGAAAATGAGGTGATTCAGCAATATCTCGGTGAACTGCAACCAAAACTTTCAGAACAGGTAAAACTCATCCACCAGCGGTTAATGTGGGCTATCAATAAGAGGAATGAACTGAACAAAAAAGAAGAAGATTTATCCAAATTAGAAGAACTGGATGAACGCCTAAGAAGACGGTGTAAAGAATACATCGCAGAAATAGCCGGAAAAAGTCTTGATAATTATACCCTCAACGTCCTCGGTAGATATGGTTTCCTCCCCGGATACGCAATAAATCAGGGCTCTATCACGGGATTTGCTAGTAATGCCTTCTCAACAGGGTGGATGAGAAAGACATTTGAATTAACCAGGCCTGAAACCCTGGCACTCCGTGAATTCGTTCCTGGAAATATTATATATGCAAATGGGGGGCGATATAAAGTTGCATACTACCATCTCCCATTCGGTGAAGAAGGAATCAATCCTGAAAAATATGTTGCAAATATCAGGACGATGAGGATATTTGAAGAAAAAAATCGCCCTGATGGATATGCTGAAGATCAGGTCCTAGAATTATCGGGAATTCCTATAAGTGATACAGAGTTGTCATTTATCTCGCACGTATCAGATGAAGAAACAAATAGGTTTAAACTCCCCGTAGCGATTCTTGGAGAATTACGGCGAGAACACCGTGGGATTGATAAATATGTATCCGGAATGGTTGAATTCTCTCACTTACACGGGCAAAAAATCCGGTTGATCAACATCGGCCCGTCGGATAAGGTTGCCGAAGGAATTTTGGGATATCCTGTGTGCAGGGTTTGTGGAGCTACCCGATCGCCGTATGCTTCTCCGAAGGAACTAGAAAATTTCTATAAAATTCATGAAAAGAATTGTCATGAAATACCTGGATATCTCTGTTTTAGTGCTGATTCCCAGGTTGATGGATTACTATTTGAAGGTCTTCCCTCAAAAGCTGATGCAGTGAATCTTGCAGAAGGTATTCGGATTGCTTCAAATGTATCCTTAGAAATGGAACCTGATGACCTTCAGATTCTCATTTTACCTCAGGATGAAGAAGAGTTTAATGTCTTGTTGTATGATCCCATGCCTGGAGGATCTGGGATTATTAATCAGATTCTCGATGAATGGACCGATCTTGTTGACAAAGGGATAAATGTATTAAGTAATTGTCAGGGAGCATGTGAAAAAGCATGTTATGATTGCATGAAAAGTTATTCGAACATGCTCTATCACCAGGAATTAGATCGTAAGTCTGCAGTGGAGCATCTTAACACACTTAAAAATGAAGTGTCTCATGTCTGTTATATCCCGCCAATCATCGAAGATCCGATTATTGATGGAGGATCTACCAATACAGTTGAGATGTTATTAGGCGAAAAACTTGATTCTTATGGATTTCCCAAATTTCAAACTCAGGTGAAAATTAAATTAAGTTCGAATTTGACTACAACACCTGATTTTTATTATTCATCTTCTGATGGTTCGATAAAAATTGCAATTTATCTTGATGGATTATCACGCGGGATTCATGGAAATCCAGAGCAAGAAGCAAAGGATGATTATATCCGAAGAATGTTGCAGTCAAAAGAAAAAGTTACAGTAATATCGATACCTGCTTCGTATGTTAAAGATGATCCAAAGTCATTACGATGGAAAATGAAGGAAATTGCAATGGCACTTGGAAATGAAGAGATAGAAGAAACAATATAATACACACCTAGCTCACCCTATTCGAACCGTAAAGATCAGAATCGATGTTCTTTCGAGAATTCGTCTCTCTATATGGGCTGCATATATGGATTCTTTTGGATCTGGTCAACATCAATATATGACCATTCATTCCCTCCATATGGGTGGCTCTTTCGTCATCCGGATATAATTTTTTCCCTTATCCGCAGGTTTCCTCCCCAGAAAATTCCATGGATTTCCGTTCAGAACTTACAACTGATTCGAAAATTATTCCTGAAAAACCGGGTCAGGGGGCAGAGGACCATTTCAGGGCCTGAAACCGGGATCATATTGGAACGAAACCATAGAGATAAGTTCCTGCTCACTCCTATTATTAATGAAGAGGAGCCATGGAAAGAGGAAAAAAATATAGGTTTTTGATTGTTATTGAGAAAGCTGAGACAAATTATGCTGCATACTCCCCGGATCTCCCCGGTTGTGTGGCAACAGGAAAGACCCGTGAAGAGGCAGAAGAACAGATGCATGAGGCGATTGCGTTTCATATCGAAGGTATGAAAGAAGATGGTCTCCCAATTCCACAAGCTAGTTCTTCCGCTTCATGGGTATTAGTATGATATATCCAAAGCCGCGAGAGTTACTGGTCGAGGCAAGTCTTTCATTAACCATATCAATCCTGATTCGGGCTTTTCACCGTTCATATCTTTTTGTCCGGAATATCTGCCCGGAACGGAAACGAAAGTTCATTTCCGAAAACTTGGGGTTCTAATTCTTCACCTTCCATATCGGGTGTTCCGATGTGTTGCTTCAGCGAAAACCTCAATCAGTTCTGCTCCCGTCACCGAACCAAAAACCCGTGGGTTTCCAGCACTCATGCAGCATGGAGATAATCCTGTCCGCATCAGGGCCATTCCCTTCAGCCATATCAAGGACCGTATCAACCACCATCCCCTTCTAAAAGAACAATATATCCATCGTCGGGAACCGGATCACATGCCCTATTTAAACCTGAGCGAACAGAACTCATAGGTCTAATGAAAACTGGGAGGATTTTTAAAATATATCAGAATCAGGGGCCGCTTCTCCTAATTCATAAGAGAGAACTGGTGGATCAGGTTCGGAAATATCTGGGATACTCCAAGGCCCGGTCAGTCCCCGGGTCCATCCCTCCCCTGCAAAGGCAATTCTGCCCCAGGGCACAGAGATACCGGGTGGCTGCACCATTCCTCCCCACCCCTATTATTCAAACCCCCGGTTCCGGCACAGCGTGGATTCTGCTCAATGAGAGGTGACTGACATCTGGGCAATCCATTATCAATATACAGGAGATATACTCATGGTAT
>NZ_JAIWNS010000278.1 GCF_020216685.1 Methanospirillum hungatei
AACCTAAACAGCAGTGCAGAGGGCAATGCCAGGATGACTGCTGGAAGATAACCATCTCCCTGTAACTGACATGAACCATGATATTTCTTGAATTTGCAGAATTGTGTTCCAGGCTGGAGAAAATATCCGGAAGACTGGAGACCATCTCCATTCTGGCAGAGACGATATCATCACTCTCTGAAGATGATCTTCCTCATTTCTGCCGCCTTATTCTGGGAAAACCCTTTCCGGAATGGAGCGGGAAAAAACTCGGGGTCGGTCCGAATCTCCTGTATGAAGCGGTTGCCTATGTTACCGGCAGAAAACGTGAGGAGGTCATTGACCGTCTGAGCCGGGTCGGGGATGCCGGTGCTGCGGTTGAAGAACTCCTCTCCCAGAAATCGCAGACATCTTTTTTCACCGTTGAACTCACTCTTGCTGACATTATGGCTGCCCTTATCGAGATATCGGGTATGGAGGGCGGACGATCCCAGAAAGAAAAGGTCAGGGTTATCCAGCGAATCCTCTCCAGTGCCTCACCTCTTGAGGGGCATTACATCACTGCAATTCTCCTTGAAGATTTTCGGATTGGGGTCGGTGAAGGAAACCTTCGGGATGCAATCGCTCAGGCCCTCTCAGTCGACCCGGGCCTTGTTGAGTATGCGAATCAGGTCAGAAATGATATCGGAGAAGTCGCGGTGCTGGCACGAAAGGGAGAAGAGGCTCTCCGGCAAGTCCGGCTGGTCCCGTTCCATCCGGTCAGGATGATGCTTGCACGGCAGGGAACCATCTCCGGTGTTCTTGAAGAGGGAGATCCGGTTGCAGTTGAGTATAAGTATGATGGAGCAAGGTTTCAGTTCCACAAGCAGAACAAAACCTGCAGGATGTACTCCCGCCGGCTTGAGGAGGTCACCTCTGCGATGCCTGATGTTGTTGCACTCCTTGACGAGGCTCTTCCTGATGACATTATTGTGGATGGAGAGGTCATTGCAGTTCAAAACGGCCACCCCATGCCATTTCAGACCGTTCTCCGGAGGTTTCGAAGAAAACACAATATTGCCGAGGCAGCGGATGCTATCACGATGATCCCAAACCTCTTTGACATCCTCTACTACCATCAGGAGATGCTTATTGATCTGCCATTTCGCGAGAGGCGGAACATACTGACACAGGTTGCATCGAAGTATGTAACCCCCCAGCTCATATCTGATGATGAGACAGAGATAGAGGCATACTACCATACTGCTCTTGATGCCGGTCATGAGGGGGTCATGTTGAAAGTACTGGGGTCACGGTACACACCCGGCGTCAGGGGAAAAGACTGGGTGAAGATAAAACCTGAGGCTGATACTCTGGACCTTGTGGTAACCGGTGCAGAGTGGGGTGAAGGGAAACGTGCTCATGTTTTTGGATCCTTTTTACTCTCAGTCAGAGATGACGACCGACTGGTTCCGATAAGCCGGGTGGCCACCGGGTTTTCAGACGAACAGCTGAGCTGGCTGTTTGATACCCTTAAGGACGATGTTATCAGGAAAGAGGGAAAAATGGTTTTTTTTTTATCTAGGCTGGTCTTTGAGATCGGGTATTCGGAGATTCAGAAAAGTCCCAATTACGAGGGAGGATATGCTCTCCGGTTTCCCAGGTTTATTGAGGTCCGGGAGGATAAAGACCTGAAAGAGGCAAATACGGCAGAAGATGTCGAGGAGAGATATATACAGACACACCGTTCTCTAAATTCATGATATATTCAGAATTCTGAAGGAAATTCGTTGATTTTTGCAAAAAAGGAAGAGAAATCTTTTTCTGAATTTCATTTTCTCCGTTTAAAACTTTTCATTTACCAAATAGATTTATCTTTTCAGATATCTCATTCTTATACCCACGGTCTCTCATGAAGAGATCACCCTACAACCTTACAGGAGGGATGGCGAATGAATGGACTACATCTAATTGCTGATATGTACCGCTGCACCTGCACTGCTGATCTACTGTGTGACCAGAGCAAGTTAGAGAAACTGTGTGTTGATGCATGTATAAACGCTGGTCTTACCCCGCTTGGAACATATTTCCACCAGTTTATGGATGAAAATGGAAATAAAGCAGGAGTCACGGGAAACGTGGTTTTGGCAGAGTCACATCTCGCCATCCACACCTGGCCGGAAAATAACGGGGTGACCCTTGATGTCTATGTCTGTAACTACAGCCGGGACAACAGTGACCGGGCCAGACAGACCTTTCAGGAAGTAATATCTGCCCTTGCCCCCGGAGAGATGGCACGCCATGAAGTCATCAGGGGAGAGATCAACGCTGCCAGAGCTGCAGCAATCTGAAATCCATGGATACATCTCTTTTTTCAGACCTGCTCTGTGAATCGCTGAATGATAACAGCGGGTTTTTCTTTAAAAAGGGAAGACTGCTGGAGCAGGGTGAAACGCCCTTTCAGGTTTATGAGGTCTGGGACACTCCGGAGCTTGGAAAACTCTTCCGGCTGGACGGATATTTCATGACATCAGAGCGGGATGAGTTCTTTTACCATGAGAATATGATTCACCCCGCCCTTGTCTCTCATCCTGAACCAGAGACTGTCCTCATCATCGGTGGCGGAGATGGGGGATCGGCTGACGAGGTATTCAAACACCCGTCGGTGAAACGGATCGTTCTTGTCGAACTGGACAAGGCGGTTGTTGATCTTTCACGCAAGTACTTTGAATCGGTGCACCACGGATCTCTTGATGATCCCCGGATGGAGATTCTCATTGAAGACGGGCTGAAATACGTCAGGGAGATAGGACCGGGTACAGGAGAAAAGTTTGATCTGATCGTTTTAGACCTGACCGATCCCCTGGGTCCGGCTGCCGAGCTCTACTCACCACGGTTTATGGCAGAGTGTAAGGCACTTTTAAATGACGGAGGGATGTTTGTCCTGCATATCGGGCCGCCGGTCTATGCACCGCAGCGGGTATCAGGACTTATGAAAAACCTTAGCAGTGTCTTTCACATCGTGGCTCCATACTTTGTGTATATTCCGCTCTATGGAAGCCTGTGGGGTATGGCCTGTGCATCTGATACCAGAGATCCCAGAGAGACGAGCAAAGAGAGGGTAGATGAGATTATCAGGGAACGTTCACTACCACATCTTCAGTATTATAACGGGGCTACTCATGAAGCAGGATTTGCCCTGCCTGAGTACCTGAAAAAAATCCTTTTCTCGTAAATTTGTAAAAAGTCAGCGGTGGGTAAAGTATGCCACCGCAGGATTGCCGGCTGCATCAATTCGTGCAAACCCGACCCGCTCAAACTGGACAATTCTATCCTGTGTTGTGACTGCTTCAGGTTCACATACCCCGCTGACATCCCCTTCAGGAGTTTTCAGGAGGCAGTGTGTTGCATGGTTTTCCGGAAGCCACTGGATGATCGGGGCTTTTTTACTTCTGGCTTCCTGCAGGTCATCACCGGCATACTCCCCCCGGATAGTATCACCTTCATAGAGCACGGTAATATTGAAGAGATCCTTAAGCCTGATAAATGCTGCACCAGATGCCAGTTCCGCTTTTGGCAGGTAGAGACTTCCGGCAAAGGGAATCTCACGGTATCCCCTCGATTCATCTCCCGGATAACGCATTGCTTTTGCCACAACCGGGTCACTTCCGGATATGGGAACCAGAACCGGATCAGGAACAAAGAAGAACCGGTCAGCTTGACTGTCAATGATCTCTTTGTTCTTTGCATAGAGGTTTTCCCATGAGAACTGGATATCAGTCTCCCCGATACCGATCTCTACGACCGCGTTCCGAACGGCCTGTGGCTGAATACCCCTGCGAGCCATGGCACGGAGTGTTCCAAGCCTGACATCGTCCCATCCGGAATACTCACCAGACTGGATGCCGGCCCGCATCTGGGAGGTTGAAAGGACCACACCTTCTATACCCATCCGGCCGTAATGCCGGTA
>NZ_JAIWNS010000279.1 GCF_020216685.1 Methanospirillum hungatei
TAGTAGATATAGTTAAGAAACATACTTAGACACAATATACATACCATTTGGTATGTATTAATTCTTCCGGTATGCTAACGATCATTGCTATGGTTTTTCTCTCTTCAAAACAAATAACTTCAAGAAGAAATGCCAAAAGTTGTCCCCGAATATAAAGAAGAGGCAAAGCGGCGAATTATTGAGGCGGCTATGGAAGTAATTGCCGAACGGGGATGTGATCAATTAACCTTTGAGCACGTGGCACAAAAGATAGGAGTAACCAAAGGAGCTGTTTATTGGTACTTTAAAACGAAAGATGAATTGATAACAGCCGTTTTGAAAAAATTTCAGAGTGAATTTGAACGTGTTAATTTTGATTTGTTTTATAATAGACCGATAGAAGAGATGTTTTTACAGATATTTGAGAAATTTTCTCTCAATGATTATCGGCAACGTGCTATCTTTTTTGAAATGTTTGCTATAGCTGTAAGGAATCTTGATCTTAGACGTTCAACACGTGATTATTATTCAAGTTTAGTCACCACCTTCGAGGATGCTGTCAAAAAAGAACAAAAACAGAATCCAAAGGAAAATCAGATGGAATCCCATAAACTGGCATTGCTCATGGTAGCTCTCTATTCGGGTTTGCAGAATTTAGAACTGGTCTGGTTGTGTCAGGATGAGATCAAGGATCTTTGGCTTGATGGAATACAACTATTGTTAAATAAAAAGGGAAATGATGGTCTAGAAAAAAAGTAATATAAATCCTTCTTCAATATGAATTACGTGGTTAAGGTAACTAAAAAGATATACGTATATTTAAATTTGCGATTTTTTTTACAAGGTTGGTTACTAAATTACAATCCCATAAAGAACAAATTCACTCTGTAAGTTGTATCATAAATTGATAGATCGTATGAATATTCTATTTAGAGGGAGAATCCTCTGATTACTCATCAATGTTTCATACAGATATTCCAATTTTTTTAAGACACTCATTTTTATATACTTTTAGGATCCACTTCAATAAATATTGAAACACTCTGATCTACGATCAGACAAGGTTGAGATGAATTAATTATGCCATTTATAATGCCATTCCTTGGATCTCCTCTCTATTTCCTTATTGGAATAGGAATTATCTGTGCTGTTATCATGCTTATCATGATGTGTATCATGCGAAGAATGATCATGCGGGGGGGGATGCTGTCCCTGCTGCTGCGGTCATCAGAAAGAACAAATTGAACAAATAATGGATAACCAGTGACACACATGATAGATATTCTCACCGGAGCGTTACTTCTGGGATGGACAACCCTCGTTGCGTATCTTACTGAGCACGTCGTTACATGTCTGATTCCTGCATTCTTTATCGCCGGAGCAATTGCAGCATTTGTAAAAAAAGATGCCATTCTCAAATACTTCAGCCCGGATGCAAACAAGTCAGTCAGTTATGGTATTGCTTCTATATCAGGAACCGTTCTTGCAGTCTGTAGCTGTACGATTCTCCCGATGTTTGCAGGAATTCTCAAAAAGGGGAGTGGCATTGGTCCGGCGATTACGTTCCTCTATGCTGGTCCGGCGATTAATATCCTTGCCATCGTGTATTCTGCAAAGGTCCTTGGTCTTGACATCGGAATTGCACGTGCAGTCTCTGCAATTATTCTTTCGATAATCATCGGTCTTATCATGGCTACGATCTTTAAGGAGCATGATAATGAAGTCCGTGCAAATGCAATAAAGAATCCCCGGGTTTCTTCCAGAGGTGAAGAACGACCTAAATGGGTTGTACTTGCATTTTTTATCTTCCTGATTGCAATCCTCCTGGTTGGAACTTCACAACTCTACGTCTTTATCCGGCTCCTGATCGTCTACTTCCTCTCTATGGCGGTTGCATTCCTGCTCATTTACTATTTCAGCAGGGATGAGGTGACCGAGTGGGGATATGAGATATGGGATCTGACCAAGAAGATCTTTCCCATCCTCGTGATTGGAACCTTTGCTCTCGGGGTACTCTCCTACTTTATCCCTCCTGAGACCTTTAGGCCATATATTGGTGATAATTCTCTCCTCTCGAACTTTATTGCAGCCATCATCGGTGCAATCCTCTACATGCCAACGTTACTTGAAGTGCCGGTTATCGGGACGACCCTTGGGTACCTTTCCGGGAATATGGCGAAAGGACCGGCTCTCGCTCTCCTATTAACCGGTCCATCGATTAGTCTTCCAAGTCTTATGGTTCTCACCCGGGTTATGGGAGCAAAGAAGACCGGAGTATACGCTGTCCTGGTCGTGGTATTCTCAACCCTCGCCGGATTCGTATTCGGGAACAGCGGGCTCTGATGAGAATGGCGTTCGATAAACCCTGCTGTCCGGCAGATGCACTCCGGAGGGTGAAGATGATCCTGGTAAACGGGATCCCAACCGGTATCACCATGCTGGATGAGATAATCGCTGAAGTAAAGGAGATGAATCTCACATCCGAGCAGCAGATCAAGGAGACCCTTCTGAAGAAGGTGAAAGTGTACAATTACATCTCCAAAGGTGCTGAGGAGATGTATGCAAAAGCGATTGTAGCGGAGTATAAGAGATTGCTCGCTCTGAAAAAAAGATGATATTCTTATACAACAAAGCTATTTCAAATAAAGGTGAAATATGAAACTTGAAGTGTTAGGAACCGGCTGTACGAAATGCAAACGTATGTATGACAATGTGACTGAAGCGGTAAAAAAATCAGGTATTCAGGCAGAAATCGTGAAAGTTGAAGCACTGGAGGAGATTGTGAGCAGAGGTGTGATGATGACTCCGTCTCTGTTCCTGGATGGCGAAGAGGTTGTTGCGGGCCGTGTTCCGACGGTTAATGAGATCATGGAAATAATTCAGGAGAATTCATAATGGCAGAGAAGGCTCCGTGCACGTGTGGAAGTAATGAAAAAAACCGATTGATCTTCCCCTGCTCTGGACAGGCAAATACCGGACAGATATCAAATCAGGCTGCTATTCAGTTATCTGACGAGGGATATGGCAGTTTTGTCTGTACTGCCCTGCTGGCGTCAGGATCTGAGTCTCTGGCTGAACGTGCAAGAGGAGTGCAGGAAGTTGTCGCCATTGACGGGTGTGGAATGCATTGTGCAAAAAAGATCGTGGAGCAGGCCAAAGTCCCGGTTCACCAGCACCTGGTGATCACCGATCTTGGAATTGAAAAGAAGAGTGGTGACCGTTCTTTTTCTCCTGATGAAGTTGAAGCAATCGCCTCTGCAGCATGGAAAGGAGAAGGAAAGATAATGGGGTCAGAATCAGAAAAGAAGACCTCTTCCGGCGGGTGTGGTTGCGGAGGCAATTGCTCCTGATCTTTTTTATCCATTTATATTCTGATATCCTTTTATTACTTTATCAGTTCCATGAATAATATCACTACTTCCTGTTATTCCGATATCTCCGATAAACAGGGCAGGATAAGATATTTTCGAATAATTAAACCGGTTCTTATATTCAGTAAATAATTGACGGTTCTCTTCATTATATACAAGATTTCGGTATTCGATCAGGACAGAAGGATTTTTCCGTCCATATGATTGAAGGAACAAAAGTGCATCTTTACAGCTGCCACAACCGGAACCATAAAAGAACTGTATCTGGATGGGAGAATTTTCATGTAAAATTGTATCATGTGAAAATAGTTCCGAAACTTCATCTCTTGTGATTTCAGTCCCGTCTTTTTGAAATATCGCTCCCATGCACGCCGGGATGAGCATGAGAATTACCAAAGGGACGAGAAATATCGGACTGTACAATCCGCGTTCAGTTTTTTTCATACGCATACCTGTAACCATTCAAT
>NZ_JAIWNS010000280.1 GCF_020216685.1 Methanospirillum hungatei
TTCATCCCCATACACACGGGGAACTCATCTTTGCATCGACATACACCCGGTTCTTCCACGGTTCATCCCCATACACACGGGGAACTCTGCCCCGGGTGATATTGATTTAGCATGGTATTCGGTTCATCCCCATACACACGGGGAACTCCATCCCCGGATAGCAATACAGCCCGCTCTTGACGGTTCATCCCCATACACACGGGGAACTCTGCATCTACCAGAGCATCCCGGTCTGATTCCACGGTTCATCCCCATACACACGGGGAACTCACGCAATAGCGAGGCTCTAAAGTGGCCATGCTCGGTTCATCCCCATACACACGGGGAACTCAACAGGCTGGTTTCCAGAAACACGATACCCTGCGGTTCATCCCCATACACACGGGGAACTCTCTTCCCTTTTTCTCCTCTTGGAGGAAACGCCCTTCCTCCGGATGCCCATATCAGGTGAACATTACTTTTTCTTATTTTCCTCCGGCATAAATGCTACTAATGGATGGCCATCAGCATCAATCGGAATCCGGCGGTTATGACCCACGGTCTCAAATTTAAACCCTGCTTCTGTCGGTGTGTGCCACATCATCACGGCATTTCCTTTTCCAATACCCGAACATACCTGACTCCAGATCATATCTCTGACTCGCACAGAATATGAACCCACATACACTCCAGAACGGACCTCCAAGAGCCAAACTGCAAGCCTCCCTCGTAATGACGGCGGGACTCCTTCTGTTACCACAACAATCATGCCGGCTCATCCCTCCTCATCAACAGGAATCGCCGGTGGAACAACCCAGTCAGGAGGAGCAGGCGCAGAAATGCCACCAGCTGTCAGCACCTCCTCAATCGTTGGAATAATCCTCTTGAGGAGTTGTGTTTCCCGGAATAAATCGCGGCAGGCATACCTGACCTCACGCTCAGGCTCCCTGGGATTTAATGCAGCCGTTTTAAACGCTGCAGGGACAACCGTTTCAAATTTGAAAAGGTCTGCAATATCATACACAAAAGAAAGCGGCTTTCCCGTATGTAAGAACCCGATAGAAGGAGAATACCCTGCAGCAAGAACAGCAGCCTCACAAATCCCATATAAACTGGCGGTTGCTGCACTAAGACATCTATTCGGAAGATCAGCACTCCCCCAGGAATGAGGATCATATCGCCTGCCATTCCAGATGACACCAGTATCTCTTGCAATCTTACGATACCCTTCCCTGACACGAACCCCTTCAAGTCCCCGTAACTGTTCAACAGAATATGCATCAGAAAAATCCTCTCCAAACCGGAGAGAGAACATCCTCTTCACAACCTTTAGCCGTAATACCTCATCAAGAGCAAGACGTGCCTGGTACAAAAGACGATCTGATCGGGCACCCCCGGGATGACCAACAGAATAGAGACGAACACCACCTTCACCTACAAAAACAAGCAGACAACCAACTTTCGATGCAAGAGAGACCGCTGCATGGGAAACCCGTGACCCAGGTTCCAGCATCAGCGATGCAAGGCCACCGACAGGAATCTGCATCCTGATCCCATTCGTATCAACCAGAACAAAGGCACCATCAATAACATCCAATTCTCCCCTACCGAGAAATACAACAGAAGAACGCTCTTTTATTGGAATCGGCTTAATATCAGGGAGGGAAGGTGTCATACATCTGCCCGTTTCACCATCATGAGCCCACAGCCAAACCCTTTTGCCGGCCCAAGCCCATTACAGAGCATCTGGAGAAATAAGTCAGGATCAGTAACCCGAAGAACCCCATCACAATCTACAATACTGATTGAGATGGTATTTTTTTTCCTTCCCTGTGAAAACTGCATCTTTCGGTATCCCCCTGCAATTACTCTATCCTCACATAAGGAAAACCCACCTTTTTCACTACGCTGACGAAGCCAGCGGACCGACTCCTGTTGAACCAGATCACCCATTGAAAAAGATGAATGTGCCTCATTGAGTCTTCTTTTTGCATCCATAATCACATCATGGCGATGACGAATCCGCTTTCTATCCGGATCAGGTTCAGTCTTTGTTACAATAGGATTTATGCGGATTCGAAAATTCAGCAGATCACCCTTCTGGAGAACCGGATGAAAAGGCTTTGAAAGAATCCTCCACACATTCCCTTCATAAACAGGCGCCCTGGCTGAAAGCATATAAACAACTGGCTCCCTACCGGTTAACTCCGCACGATATAAAAAATCCCTCTTTCTATCAGGGTGATCTGCAAAAAGATCCCAGATCACTTCATGCACCTGATACGGGCCAGTCACAAGATCCCGAAACCGACCTGAAATCGCAGCGTCTCTATCCAGTGTCATTTTAGAGAAAAACATTATCACACCTCGGAAACAGAAATACGAGCATAATATTCATTACGGTCAGAAAACTGCCACCTCGACCGGGATAATATATTATCACGCCTCTTCATAACCATCACCGGCTCATCAAATCCGATATCAATACCATCCTCAAAATAGAGAGACACCCGATCCGGTACTCTGAAACCATTGAGGAGATCAAACCCCTCGATATGCTGAACCAGGGCTGACTTCAATGAATCAGCCTGTATGACCCGTGCATGAACAGGAAGGGCAGGAGGACAGGACTTTCTTCCCAAATACAAACAAAAAACAGGATTTCGAAACGATGCTGCAATCTCCTCAAGAGAGAACTGAGCTAACTCAGCATCACGGATCCATACACAGGCAACAGAAACATGATCACACAGGTACTCCCTACGGGAGAGAATTGTTTCCGTATCCCCAACATTCATCTCATCCTTCCTGGTCATTACATGATTCAGTTTCTTTAAGGAAGATGAGTGGACTGACTGAATGGTATGAAAATCCTGTATCATTGTGCCGGATTGCAGGACCATCACCGAGAAACCATATCCGGCCTGGAGTTTGTTCTGGGCTTCTTCATCATCCCGACGAATACCAAGGGCTGCAGCAACCATTCCAAGAACCGCTGAACGGGATGGTCTTGACCATGAAGACCGCATCTCACCTACTGCAATCCCCCCATATCCGGCCATCGGCCCGTAGAGATTAATGAGACAAAACTTCGTCATGACTCTAACACAAATGAGATAATATCGGTCAGACTTCCTGTTCCATCAATAACATTCATAGATCTGGATGATTGCTTAAAAGAGGTCCCATATGCATTATCCATTCTATCCCGAAGACCCTCAAGATTTTTCACAGCATCTGCGTAGATCTCCTTACCCGAAACAGGTTTGAAAAAGGCGGCTGCAAGAGAACGTGGCTGTTCTGTACTCTTTTCAACAAGAAGATATGAAGCATACGAGCGTGATGCAAAACTATTCTGTTTCCCTGAAGGACTAACCATGGAAGCGGCACGAATAAGAGCCTCAATTGCCCGGTTCGAAAGCTCAGCATCACCTTGAAGGTTTTCTTTCAATAAATCCCGGTTAATACAGATATAGGTATAAAAAAGACCAGCACCAAACTCTGCTTCACCAATATGTCCGGCTCCTGCAGTATCATCAAGCTGATTCAGATCATCAACCGCTGTAAAATAGTCATCTTCAACCGGCGTATCATGCACCGTTATTGCATGGGAAACCTGAACCGCGGCTTCAGTATTATATGCTGCATTATCTGCAAGCATACGTCCGAATAAAGCAATATCAACAGCTTTATGATCGGATCGAAGTCGAATACAATCATCATCTGATACTTTTTCACCACCAGAAATCCGACCAAGAAGATCATCAATTCCAGCAATCTCTTCCGGACTATAATGAACCATCTGCTTATGGGAGAGAGGATTTTTATTACTCTTTT
>NZ_JAIWNS010000281.1 GCF_020216685.1 Methanospirillum hungatei
CCCTCGTGACCGGTTCTTCCCAAGCCCGTACCAGGCCATGGCATGCAGGCTCGCCAGAAAAACCCGTTCTTCTTCATCAGTAAGACCGGTTCGTATGATAATATCTCCCGTAAAAACCGTACCTGAAGGAATGACCTCTTCAGAATACAGAGCATGCTCTTCTTTAACCTGGAACTCACGATTAATCATCACATGACTCCTTCGGAGAACATTCACTCCCTCTTCTTTCTTTGAAGGATAAAAATCAAGAACACGTAACTTCCCTTCACGAAAACCGCCTCCGCCGTCGGTATTGGGAACACCAAAGAGAGAACAGACAGGGCACCCATATCTCCCTGCTTTCACCTCATCACAAACCGTAATTTCATGGTCAGGTGAACAAGGATTTCCGGTAACGAAACACGATATCCCTGCAGAACCCCTCATAATCCGTTCTGCTTCACACCGCATCACTCCTTTCAGGTGGGTTGCCGGAATGTAAGGAATGCTCTTCCCTGACCTGTCCTGACACCGTGCAATCCGGATAAAAGATCCCATATTATTCCCGGTAGTATGAAATGGAGAGATAAAACAGAGATTAACCGTCCATATCTCCATCATTCCTCACCTCCTGCATGCCAGAGAAGGGGAACAACCATCTTAATCGCACCATGAATATTTCTCCCATGACCCCCCCGTTCAGCACTATTCACTATGTCAGCCATCAACCCGGCAGCGAGAATCCTCTCCATTACACCCTGCTGCTTCCGAAGGGCTGACGCATAATTATATTTGATAAAGTTTAGTTTCTCAAGAGCTGTATCACCACAGGTAATAAGATCACGAACCCCTGAACGGTTATCAGAATCAAGACCATCATGAATGATCTTCATCAGCATATCCATCTCATTCGTATCATCAGGAAGCACATAACAGGCATAATCTGAAGAAGGCATAGCTCCCTGCACCGCAATAAATGCAACTGCCCCGGCAGGCAGGTTTATTAAATTGAGTTTATCTGTAGTGCTCTTTTTTCTGAATGCCTCTTTTGCTTTTGATTCCATGGATCGAGCCCTGTCAAGCAGGAAATAGATGGGAAATTTATTATCTGCAATAGCTACACCACAGGAAATTGTAACCGTATGATAGTGATACGTGTCATATTGAGAACCATTGGTTAGGCTTTTATCAAAAGAAAATGCTTTAGCGACCCGGGTGATCAGGTCCTGACAGAATAGCAGTGCAGCTTTTGCATTCATGATAATCAATAGATCATCACCACCGTCATAAATGATATCAAAGCCACAGCTGGTTCCCGAAAACGACTCTCCATTCTCCTTAGGTTTTGGGTTATAAAGGAGCAATCTCTGTCTTGGATCTTTTTTATTCTGATCCGCTGCCATCAAATCCTCAAGACTCTCTCTGACAACACCCATAAAACGACGAGAAAACTGCTCACTCTTAAACGTATACTCCGCAGGTGTCAGAGTATGAGAAAAAAGTCGCCCCATCATGTTCCCGTCAATCGCAATAACCGCAATAGAATCCCCGATATCAGTCAATTCATGAGGGTATCGGAGATTATTCTCCCTGATAAAGGTAAATGGCCAGGGAGTAATTCTGCTGGTTCTCCCTCTCCTTGCCTCATCGCGTTGTATCCGCCCAAAATTCTCTTTTTTTGCACAAACCGAACAATAATTCTTTGTCTTACCTTCAATCTGAAGACTTCCGGTAATAAGACGGTTCCTGCAGGCATCACAGATCAGATCCTTTTTAGGAGGATGAATACTAGAGACAGAATATGGTTCTTGTTTTATCATATTCAGTTCATTCACGATACCTTTCAGGAAATCATAAAATGACCCTGCAAGATTCTTTAACGGTATCGTACCTGTCGTCACGGCAGCACGAAGTATCCCGTCACTTGCAAATGTGACCTTCTCTTCAGCCTTCTCCTTCATTCTATTCAGCCACGCTGCATTTGAAGGACAAAAAGCCAGAAGATTACCACCGTCAGAGAACAAAACAGCCTCATCTCCCAGATCCTCTGCAATCAACTTCTTGATATCCTGGAGAACATTCGAAACGATCTCACTCCCTCCACGAAGCATCGGTAATTTATCCGCTTCCATAATGAAGTCCTGGATCTGCATAATATCAAGGGAGAGATACCCGATTTTACCCCCTGGAAAAGACCAGTCCCCAAGAAATTCTCCAGGTCCACCCTGAACAACCGAATCTTTAAAAAGTATCCGGTATTTTTCATTCTCATTCTTCGGTCTGACTGGAACCGTTTTGTCCTGTTTATACCCCAATAGAATGGTATGGGGAGTTACCGAACAAGCATAATCACCGTCATTACAATTAATCTCATGAGGAAAAACGGGATCTTTAGAATAGATAACTAATTTTCCATCTTTTACCTCTCCGGAAACCTCATACTGACGATCAGCAGAAGAAGAGACTACATCTCCGGCATGAATGAATTTCTCAAGCCTTGTTGTTGCCTCTTTCGCATGATGTCTCCGGGCAAGGAGGGGAAGGACAGCATCAAGACCAAACCGTGAGACAAAGGAAGGATCTACTTTTGATAAAATCTCCCTGACAATCTCTTCAGTCAATGACACATGTTCATAAAATCTCACATTCTTTCGTTCAGAAGAAAAAGATCGAACCTTTCCTAAATCATGAAATAATGAACCAATTCGAACGAGAGCTACCAGATCCTCTTTCCTATACTGCCCTAATTGATCATTAGTCAGACCATACTCAGAAAGGGATATCCGGATAAACTGATCATCATCAAGTATCTTATCGACCAGTAAACAGACCGCAATAGCTGCAGTATTACGAAGATGATGATACAATGAACAGACAGGAAGCCTAGTATCCGAACAGACAGATTGTAAAAAATCATTCTGTTCTAATACTTTACTTATCCGGGTTGCAGCATCAGAAAGACTTTTTGATCCAAAAGAAGAAGCAATTTCATCAATGAGCAAACCTGTCTTCCCATCACTTTCATGACCGTATGTAATATCAGATCGGACTTTGGTAAACCAGTCCATAACTCCAATTCTTTCATTCATATTAGACCTCACATTTCATCATAAAACCACCAAAACCATACGTACTATGCTTACCAATCTGGAGATGAGACCCCATGTGAAGGATTTTTCCTGCTTCTGATGAAACAGTTGATGTATCGTAGAGAATATTTCCCGATATCCCTTTGAGTAAAATCCTTTTACCTTCCATGGATTTATGCGCAATTTGAACGGTTTTTATATCATAATCAAGAATTGGGGCATGAAGGCTCTTTAAATCTATTTCTGTTCGATACGGGTATGATTCTCTGGCATAAAATTTACAGACACGATTATATGCCCGAATCGAAGCAGAAAGAATATGAGATAATTCAGGAAGGATCTCCATCCTTTCATTCTTCTCAAGATATAAAGGAGAAAGGGACTGAATCCTTACTCTGTCACCCCATTCAAAAGAAGAAGGTTCAACCTTTCTGACCGATATCTCTTCCACTGAATAATGATGACCTTTAAAATGAACTGCATTTGAATGTTCATTTATTCTTGAAACAATTTCAGGGACAAATTCCTGCTTATTGCCATGCACTTTAATGAATCCCCGGATAAGATCTCCCGCTCGGAATGAAAGAAGTGAATACGGTTTTATATCGATTTTTTCCTTAAATACCATATTATATGGGCA
>NZ_JAIWNS010000063.1 GCF_020216685.1 Methanospirillum hungatei
AACGACGCGGTGGACAGGGCAAACCGGTCAATAGAGCCATCACATATCCTGACATAACAGAGATTTCGTCCTCGGGGGGATTCAACGGCTGCAAGGGCATCTCCATCACAGACCTCAAACTCTGCCTGAACCGGCCCTTTTGGTATCTGCCTGACGAGTTCGGTAATGTACGCAAGGGATGCCAGGACCTCATCACCCTTCAGGGCAAACCGTCCCAGGACATCACCGGTCATCCGGGTGAGCGGAGGAATGGGATGAGTTTCGTACAGGCCATAGGGATGATCTGACCTGACATCAAGTGCCCGGCCGCTCGCCCGTGCCACCGGCCCGGATAGTGCCAGAGGATCGATGAGTGGCTCCCGCACCACCCCGGTTGTGGAGAACCGGTCAATAACAGACGGGACAGAGAGGACCCAGGACAGGATGCCCTCAAGATCAACCCTGACCTTCATGAGCGTATCCGTCACCTCAACCAGCAGATCATCGGATATGTCATGGCTGATACCGCCGATACCGATAATCCCTTTCAGGAACCGTGAACCGGTCAGGCGTTCACAAACCCGCTGCACCGTCTCGCGGAGAATGAGAAGCCGGCTTGCTGCCGTGGAAAACGCAACATCGGTGACCATACCGGCCAGATCTGAGAGCAGTGACCAGGATCGTTCAAGCTCGAGGAAATACGCCCGGAGCCAGACTGCACGGGGCGGGACCTGTATTGATAAGATCTGTTCAACTGCCATCGCATAGCAGCAGGCATTGGCAACCGACTCATCTCCGCTCACTGACTCTGCAATGCTCACACCCTGTTCAGGACTGCACCCCTCAGCACGTTTCTCAATACCCCGGTGCAGGTATCCAAGACGAATCTCAAGGTTTAAAATGTCCTCCCCAATCACCGAGAACCGGAAATGCCCTGGCTCGATGATCCCTGCATGGACCGGTCCGACCGGAACCTGATACACCCCTGTCCCTTCCATGGTCCTGAATTCATAGGGAGCCGTATGGTCCGACGCCGTGATGGGGGTGATGGGGGCATTCTTGATACTCTTTTTTAATGGATAAAACCCGTCAGGATATGCTTCATGTAGGAAGAGTCTGCGGGTATCAGGAGAGCCGGCAAACTGAAGACCAAATCCATCAGTGATCGCCCGTTCAAACCTGCTCGCAGCAGGATAGATCTCCACAAGTGACTCAGGCATTCGGGTATTGAGGACCAGGACAAGATATTTCCTCATCTCTGTGAGCTCAAAGACATACCTTAGCACAAAGGAACCATCTTTCGCTTCTCTTTCGCAGAATATCCAGACCAAACGGGACTCAAGAGCCAGAAGTGTCTCTGCAACCGCTCTGATACGCTCATCAGGCACTGCATAGGAGATGGTTGTCATATCTTCCCCTATCAGCCATTCGGCCGGGAGGGAGAGGGCTGAATAATGTGCATGTACACCGGTCATAGCTGCACCCCAAATCCCAGATCAGCAACCGCCGCAGCAAGGAAGGCTTCCTCCCCAGGTATCATCACGGTCCCAATCATGATTGAAAGGAGGAGAAGCAGAACAATGGGAACTTTCATGGAGAGAGGCGCCGTATAGGGCACCGGACCTTCCCCGGCCGGGAACCTGACCGCCATCACCGGCAGGTAAAACCGGAGCAGGGCAACTCCTGCACAGGCAAACAAGAGAAGGACTATTGCCGGAATCCATACTGAGATCGCTGCAGCTGCCAGAAGTATCCCCACCTTTGAGAGAAAGAGCGGGAAGAGAGGCATTCCGATAAGAGCTGCACACCCTGCCATCACGGTTACCGCCGCAAAGGGCTGAAGCAGCAGGAGGTCTCCGATCTCGTCCTCACCGGTCCGTGTCGGAACCTTATACTGGCGGTGGAGGATACCGGCGGAGAAGAACAGACCTGCTTTGATGCAGGAATGCGAGAGCATATGAAAGAGTGCCCAGAATAGTGCCACCGGGCTTCCGATACCAATGCCAAGCAAGATGAACCCCATATTCTCAATGGATGAGAAGGCGATAAGCGTCTTAAGCTTCTTCTGCCTGAGCATCGAGAGACAGGCGACCGAGATAGTAATCATGGCAAAGACGATCAGGAGAACTGATACCTGCCCGAACACCCCTGTCTCCTTCATGATCCCGGTCATCCGGAGGATTCCATACATCCCGATATTGAGTATTGCACCGGACAGAACCGCACTTACCGCTGAAGGAGCCTTGGCATGAGCCAGAGGAAGCCAGGTATGAAATGGCACAATGCCTGATTTTGCTGCAAACCCGATAAAGAAGAAGACAAAGGCGATAAAGACCATGCCGCTGTCCAGACCGGCTGCTTCATCCACAATCTCTGTCCACAGAAGACTTCCGACACCGGTCTTATTCCTGACCGCCTCAAAGAGGAAGATGATCCCGATGAATGAGAAGAGCATCGAGGTTGAACAGATGAAGATGTACTTCAGCGATGCATCAATCGTTGCCCTGAGTGCAAGGATTGCAATGAGCACTGCAGAGAGAACGGTCGTCAGTTCTGCACAGATCCAGAACAGGGCAATATTGGGGGTGAAGATTGCCATGGTTGTAGCGGCAAGCAGGAATGAGAATCCGAAATAAAATATCCGAAGACTTCTCTTCTCCAGATCCCCTGACCTGACCAGCCCGTCAATATATCCAACAGCATACAGAGCTGCTGCAGCAAAGATGATGCTGGTTGTGAGCATCACAAAAAGACTCATGTGATCGATGAGGAAGAACGGGGAATCGTCCCAGATCCCAGGAGATACGATAAAATACAGCGTTATTATGAGGGAAATAACCGGATGGATAACGCCAAGAAGGCTGAGTGACCGGTGTGTCCGGAGCAGCAGCTGCAAAAGAAGAATCACCATTGCAACCACCGGGTAGAGGACTGCTATCATGCTATCCCTCCCTCTTCAGACAGCAGATGAAACTCCTCCAACCGGCTTTTATACTCCTCAATGGATGAGTCTATGCCGACGGTCATGATGGATGTCAGGAGCACCAGGATGATGAGATCGATGACGATGACAAACTCGATGAAGAACGGCAGTTCAGTGACGAATAAACCAAAGGCAAGAACCCCGTTCTCCATCGAGAGATAGCCGATGACCTTGGATATCGCCATCCTCCGAATGCACACCGCTAAAAGTCCCATCAGGACGAGGGATACCCCGATGACCGAGCCTAAGAAGAACAGGCTGCTTGCTGCATAGAGTTTCTCAAGTATCTGTGCAAACGTGATATAGACCAGCAGAATGATGAGGATGCTGAGCATAAGGGCACCAGGAGGCCGGAGATAGGAGAATTTCAGATCCTGCTGAATATGTATCCGCTCCTGAATGAGCCTGATACATGCCGGAATCCCCCATACCTTGGATACCACTGTGAGGGCAGCGACCAGGAGGAGGATGGTATGTTCTTCAAGTACGACAAGGCCAAGAGCAATCAGAACCAGCAGGAAAGACTGGAACTGATATGTCCTGACCAGATTTTTAAGACTTCTTGATGAGAGGAGAAATCCCCCTGACACCAGAACCAGTATCAGGCATATCCTGATCCATACCGGTGCCACGTCGTTGAGTATCACAGCATCACCTCGATGAATATCGTAAGAATTGAAAAGAAAAATGCAATCATGAAGAGATTTGGGATCTGGAAGAACCGCATCTTTGCATAGGCAGATTCAAAAAGCCCGATGATGACGCAGAGTACCGTCCCTTTCAGGAGGAACAACACTCCCCCAAGTATCAGGGCTCCGACTGACAACTCAAGAGCAATCCCTGCCGGGACTATGATATTGAGGAGAATTGCCATAAGAAGGGTCTGTTTCACCGCATGGGAGAGTTCAAAGAGGGCAAGATTTCGGCCTGATGTGTCAAGCAGCATCCCCTCATGAACCATGGTAAGCTCTAGATGAGTCTCCGGGTTGTCCACCGGAACCCGCCCTGTTTCCACAATGATCAGGATAAAGAGCGGTACTGAGAGGAGAAGAACCGTCGGGTTGTATGCAGGGAAGATCGTTGTCGCCGTTCTGAATATGTCGTGAATTGAAAAACTGCCCGTCACATATACCAACGCTGCAAACACGACCACAGTCACCGGTTCGATGATGGCAGACAGGCTCATCTCCCGTGAACTGCCCATTCCACCAAAGGTGCTTGCCGCATCAAGACCAAGCAGGGCTATGAGCAGCCGGCCGGCGACGAGAAGATAGAGGAATACGATGATATTGGCGGTGACCAGCTCCTGCTCAGGTATCCAGAAGAGCGGGACCATTATGGCTGCAACCAGAAGTATTGACAGAGCAGCATACGGAGCAATCCGGGAGATACACCCTGCATACTCTGAATACAGCGTCTCTTTTCTGAAGAGCTTTGCAAGATTATAGTATCCTTGCAGAAGATGCGGGCCTTGTCTGCCCTGCACCCGTGCCTTTACCTTCTTTATGACCATCATGAAGAATGGCGATATCACAAGGACAAACGCAACATTCAGAAGGGCGAAGATGAATGATTCTCCAATCATGCCGACCACCCGAGGATGAGAATCAGCAGAATCACGGTGCAGAAGACATAGAGGACAAACCGGTCGATATCCCCGTTCTGAAGGGCTGCGACAAGGGATGCATACCGGTCTATCCTTCGTGCAGCCGGCAGGTAGAGGCATTCCTCAAAAAATTTCATGAGATGGATACTTCCGGTTCCTGTTCTGAACAGACACTGGTGCTCATCAAGGTATTCCCGTGTTACGCATATCCGGGTCCGGTACACCGGGGCAAAAAACCTGACCACAGGCTCGGTAAACCCTGAACCGGTATACTCCATCTTGCTTGAGGGAGCTCTCATCCCACAGTCCCATGTCCGGGTTATCCGGGTTTTTCGTGAAGCATACGACCAGACCGCCACATACACCAGGACACTCGTCCCGAGGAGGAGGAGAAAGAGTACCAAAAGATCAGGGAGCAGTCCTGGATACCCAAGGAACGAGAAGATCTGACCTGAGAAGATACCAAGACCTGCACTCATCAGAGCCAGAACAGCCGGTCCTGCATACATCGGCCAGGGGACCTCCCGTGCATGATATGCCCCCTCCGACCGGGGGAGTGCGAGAAAGGTCAGCCCGACTGCTTTCACAAAGGTTGTGACGGTCAGTGCCCCGGTCAGGCTGAAGAGGGAGAGCACAACCACCATGACGATCTGCAAAAGCGGGGAGAGTTCTGACAGACCACCGATAAGGGACATAATTATCAGAAACTCACCAATAAATCCGCTAAAGGGAGGGATTGATACGATGGACAGGACACCGATGAAGAAAAGTCCGCCGGTCCAGGGCATCCTGACAAGGATTCCACCCATCTCATCAATATTCCTGGTCCCTGCAGCCTGGCAGACCGACCCTGCGGTCAGGAATAACAGCCCCTTGAACAACCCATGACTGATGGCATGAAAGACTGCCCCTGCGATCGCCATCAAAGCAAGGGCCGGGGATCCGAATACTGTGAAGAGAACCCAAAGACCAGTCCCTATCAGAATAATCCCCGTATTATCAATGGATGAGTAGGCGAGCAGGCCCTTTATATCCTGTTCCTTTAAGGCATACATCACCCCAAGCACCGCCGAAAGGCACCCGAATGCCAGGATAAGAAATCCCCATGCAGCGTTTGGAGCATAGAATCCGGTTACCACCCGGAGCAGGGCATACAGAGCCGTGCTTATCATCATCCCGGACATCAGGGCCGAAACCGGCGATGGTGCGGCAGGATGCGCATGGGGAAGCCATTTATGAAACGGAATGACCCCTGATTTGATAGCAATACCAAAAAACAGGCAGAGGAACGAGAGGGATATGAGAGGATCGGATCCGGACAGATGAGAGGGATACTCCCAAGACCCGGTACTCACACACATCAATAGTATCCCCAGGAAAACAAATACCGTTGAGATCTGAGTCATTGCCAGGTAAAAGAGGGAGGCATACCGTGTTTTCTCCTCCTCAAACTCCGTCAGGACCAGGAAGAAGGAGAGGATAGCCATGAGTTCCCAGAATACCAGGAATGCAATGGTTGTTCCTGCCAGGATGACGAGCAGCATACTCAGCAAAAACAAGGGGATGAACCCTGACACCACATATCTTCGCCGGTTTCCATGCATCCGGTCAAGATATCCGGGTGTGTAGAGTGCAACCGCAAGACTCAGCATCCCAAGCAGGATACAAAACAGCGCAGACAGGCGATCAATACCGATGCATATCGGAAATGTTACCCATTCGCCCTGAAAGAGAATGGTCTTTGCAGATGACACCAGAAGACAGGGGAGTGAGAAGAGCGTGAGCAGAATACCGCCACCGCCCATGATTATCGAAGAAACTGACCATATTCGTTTTTTTCGGATGCACAGAGGGATGACCCCTGAAAGAGCATAGAGGAGTACGATGAAAAGAAATATTTCAGACATAAAACCACGTCGGGGTTCGTTCTATAATGCAGATGTAAGAATAAATTCAGGGACGATACGTATGATCGAACCGGAATTACAGATTAGAAGGAAATAGACGATAAAGGTTTCCTGCATATCAGGACTTCAGAGAACAAACCTAAAGAAAGCATATATATGACAGATTTTAATTATTAAGGGCATGAAAAAATTAATCATCTCCGGTCCACGCACATGCCGGAAATTTACCACGGTTTCTAATGAAATCGCGAAATATATCAAAGAAATCAATGGTGTTGACGAGATTATCACCGGCGGTTCTACTGGTGTCGACCTCATCGCAAAGGAGTTTGCGGAACAGAATAAAATCGCATACAAAGAGTTTGCACCGAATTGGCAGGACGATTTGAATGCCGCAGGCCTGGTCAGAGACGCGCGGATGGCAGAGTACGGGACTCATCTCCTGGTCCTCTCCAACGGAGCCTCAAAAGAATCCAGAAACCTGATTGCAGAAGCAAAAAAGAATAACCTCACCATCAAGACCATTGGATACGTAGAAGAGATGCTCATCGAGATGAAACAGCCGGTCATGAATCCGACTGCCATCTAACCTTTTTTTTTAATACATTCTCTACCCTTTCATACCAATACAAAAAAGTTCGGGTTAAACCCGTAATACCATTCTGTCTATTCTCCCTTCAAAGGTCTGCCAGGATCGACAACCTCAAGCTGTGCGGTTGACATCCGGTAATAGAGTCCGACCACCCTGAGCTTTCCTGCATCTTCGGCGTCCTTGACCACGCTGTAGGTGCGGAGATGTGCAAGCTGGAGTTTCACATTCTCAATCTCAAGTTCTGACTGCCATTTCCTGGCCTCTTCAGGATCAGAGGGTTTTTCTCCCTTCTTTTCAACGGCATCCAGGGCCGTATGGGCATGTCTAAGCCATCCGGGGATCAGAACATCATCACCACTCTTCTTTTCGGCCAGTGCTTTCATGGCACCACACTCTTCATGACCGCACACAACCAGCGTGTTTATCTTCAGATGGCGAATCCCGTACTCCAGAAATGTCCCGACATTCCAGTCTCCGGGGGGGACGATATTCCCAATGTTCCGGTGGACAAAGATCTCTCCTGGCTTTGCATGACAGGTGATCTCTGGTGCGACTCTTGAGTCACAGCACCCGATCATCATGACATGCGGGTTCTGCCCCTTGAGAAGGGCTTTGTAATACTCAATATTCTCTGCGTATTCATTCTCTACGAAGGTCTGATTCCCTTCCATTAACTTTTCAATTCCCATGTTATCTCCCAGGGTCCTTATCACATAAGGATTACAGATCGTGAACTGAAGAGCCAATATACATTACGATTTAATCTGGAGACCGGGTGATAAACCGAAAGATTGAAAAAGGTTATTACCTGATTAAACCACATGGAGGAAGCAACCCTGCAGGCAGTGAAACGGGCAATGCCCGGTCACGGAAGAGCCCGCATTCATGAAAAACTCCTTTCATTCCTCGGTGTCGAGGATCAGTCAGAGGTGGAAGTGAGCACAGATGCAGGGGCAACCCTTACTCTGACCATCTTTGCAGATGCCATGGTAGACGAGGGAACGATACGAATCAGCGGAGAGGATCTGAAAAAGCTCAATATTCCGGATGGCGGGAAGGTCCATGTAACCAGGAAGATTCCGCTTGAGGAGAGAATTCGGACTGCCGCTGAATCCGCTGCCGACCAGATACGGGGAGGAGCACAGGAGATCGGATCAAAACTCTCTGAAACTGCAGACAAATTACAGAAGGGAGCAGCAGATACCGCAGGACAGATCAGCACAAAAGCAAAGGAAATAACTGAAAAGGTGAAAGAGGACACAAAACCCATCGGAGAAAAAGTCAGCAAAGCAGCAAAGAGTTCGGCAGATGCCATCAGGGACAAGATACCCATCGGAAAACTCAGCCCGGAGATTGAGAAGGGATTATCTGCCATAAGTCAGGAGGAGGCAAAGGCGATCAGAAGTGCCCTGACCGGCATAGAGGGCGTCAGCGCGGCAGTCCCGGTACGGTTTGCAGCAGGCCGATCCCTTGGCAACCTCACAATACCGCCGGAAATTACACTCGTAACCGTCCAGCGGAAAGATAAGGTCCTGGGACTTGACAGAGACATCATCCTGAAAGAGAATGATATTGTATATTTCTCCGGACCTTCTGACGCCGTCGGATTTGTTACCAGAATGCTGGAGGGATAAGCTTGGAGATCTCCTTTTCCCAGGATGGTCTTATAGGAATTGCAGTCCTTCTTGTCATCGTTATCATGATATACCTGATCATCAGGGAGATCAGACTGATGCGGACCAATACCAGGAAACTGGAGCTGGAACTGGAACGCGATAAGCTCCAGATATTAAAACAGGATACCGCAGCTTCAGTCCAGCCGGCCTTACGACTGACAACAGATCAGATATCAGCACTCAAAGAGATTGAAGAATCGAACATCGCCCTTGAAACCGAGATCTTCATGAAACAGAAGACTATCGAGGGCAGACTCAAGCGTCTTGAAAATTATGTCAAGCGTGAAAAACTTGACCTGATGCTGGACCGGATTGATTCAGAGGAAAAAAAGATTTAGGTGAGAGGAATGTTTGAAACATCTGGGAGCACACGAAAATTCTTTGATAACCTGAGCAGTTTTGAAACACTCGCCGCATCTCAGGTCCCTACCTTTGACCGGACACTGGACTCCTACTTTGATCGGAATTTTGAAGCCATTGTCGAAGAATGGGGTCTTATCACCGAGGCAGACCTGCATGAATATGCACGGCGGCTTGAATTTCTCAGCTATGAAGTCGGACGACTCTATGCCATGAAAGAATTATTCAAAAGCCGGGCAGACTCCATTGAAAAGGCCATAGAGGAGCTGGAGGCGAAGAAATGACCATGGATAAGTACCTGAACGCCTATCTTGACCGGCGGATGAAACTCATCATTGACGACTGGCAGCTTGCAACGACCGCTGACATCAGGGAACTATCACAACGGTTCAGACAGGTCAAACAGGAGGCGGAGAGTCTGAAATCTTTTGAGCGTGAATCAAAGGATCGGATGGACCGAATGGAAGAGCGGATACGCACCCTCAGGAGCCGGATAAAATGACACTCATTGAGATACTCCTGATCATCCTCATCGTTCTCATCATCCTCTTCCTGCTGTTCTGGTTCTTCCAGGGAACCACCGGGAGAATATCCCTTCGCAGACCGGTTGAAAGCAGGGTGGATGAGTACCTGGACCGGCGGTTTGCCCAGCTTGTTGAAGACTATGGTGTTATCCGCAGACCAAAACTGAACCGGTTCAAGGAAGAACGGGGATCTGCTCTTGAGAATGATGCACAAAAGATCGCCGAGCTGAAACAGTTTGAAAGTGAGTTCTCACAAAACCTCTCTCTGCTTGAGGCACGACTTGATGCACTGGAAAGATCATTTGATTCGAAGAAGTAAGGACACACAATCATCAGGGGGCATGTTTCAGGCTCTTAAAAACCAGGTATCCCG
>NZ_JAIWNS010000064.1 GCF_020216685.1 Methanospirillum hungatei
GGTACGAAAAGAAAATGAACCCCCGACCCGGGATCCCGAATCCTTTTCACGGTATGTCTGTGATCTCTGTCACAGCTCCGGCTCTCTGTCAGGACTTCGTCAGTGTGTTATCTGTGGCAGATGGGGATGCAGTTCCTGTTGGCAGGATGAGTATTACCTCTGTAAATCATGTGGCGGGATCATGAACCTGCTCCTCCTTGAACTGCCGGTCCGCGATACCCCGGATGAACCAGATATCAAAACCGAAAAGCGGGATGAACTGACCGAAGACACCCCCTGATCTTTTCTTGCATAGAACTGGATAGTTCAATAGTTCCCTGACCAGATGATATAGGAGATACCTCCGGAAGGCCTGTCGTGAAAAGTATAAAGATACCATCCCTTATCTCATCGGTCGTCCAGAATGCATTATTCGGACTGGAAGGGATGGAGTTTACCCTCCTTGACCGGTGTCCTCACTGCGGAGGGGAGGTCAGGTACCACGACAACCGGAAGAAACGGTTTGCAACCATACTCATTGATGATGAGAAGCAGATAATCAATGTCATCGTCACCAGGTATTATTGTAAATCATGCGGACGGCTCTGTTATGCACTGGCCCCGTTTTATCCGAATACCAAGTTTGGATCCCCGGTCATCGATCTCTGCATGACGGTGGCACGGATCCATCCTTATAACCATAGTGCACGAATCCTTCAGGAGATGGGGGTTGTCGTTGACCGGGGGACCATCCGGAATTTCTTCTCCCGTGATATCCCGGCGGTCAGTTATGCAAAAATATACGGCCTGCCAATACCGCTCTCCATATTTCACCTGTCAGATCTCTCTTCCAGACGCAGGCAGTCTCGACAGGTCACCGAGGAGGATGTCCTCAGGGCCTGCGGATTCCCATCCACAAAAGATCTCTTTCACAAGACGCCCTGATTATCCCCCGATTCATCAGCCGCAGGAACCTTCTGACTGAACAGACGAATCATCTCCTGGTAATTATTCCCATAGTAATGTTCCCATTCTTCATGCTGATTCACCTTTGCAAGGATTGGTTTTCCTTCAGGCCTGCCAGGATGATATCCGAACATCTGCTCAAGTTCTGCCTGCAGGGCATGCATCATCAGTGAGACCGGAATATCCATGGCACACCGGTCCTGACACTGTCCACAATTCACACAGGAGTCGGCGATATGGGAGAACCGGATCAGATGAAACATCAACGGAGGCGGGACTTCACCAGGCCTGACCAGCCAGGGTTTTTTTGTCTGACAATCCTGACAGAAACAGAACGGACAGGCCTTCGAACACTGGTAACATTTAATGCACCGGTTTGTCTCTTCCATGATCCAGGTCAGCCGCCCGATACCGGTCCCGACTTTTGCAAACATCGCTTTGCGGTTCTTCTCTGATATCGTCAGCATCGCTGCTTCAACACGGGATCGTGCCTCAATACCCTTCAGGTCAGCAGGGACTATGGTCACAAATCCGTCTTTTCTTGCCTGATCCAGAAATGCCAGCCCTTTTTTACTGCACACCTCAATAAAGGTTGCCTGATCAGAGTATTCACCTAACAGCCCCCAGGTTCCACAGACAACGTCACATTGGCGGGGAATCGGTGTATCACATCTCCTGCATGAATCACGTCTGCCAAACCCGTGCTCCTCAATTATCTCCAAAGGAAATTCATGGACCACGTCACCAGACCTGATAACTACCCGGCCATTCCTGACACAAAAAGAATCAACATGGTCCGGATTCAGATCACAGACCTCCCTGATAAATGCCCTGGTTTTAATGGGGGAAAATGTCCCGCTGCAATTGAGTCCGATAAGATAGAGATCATCCCGGTCAAGTCTATTCCGCTTGACCAGTTCCACGATGACCTTTGCATCACACCCCTTGACAACCGCAGCAATCTTCATCCCAGGGGTTGCCTGCACGGCACTGACAACCCAGTCTGCGGTCAGAATACTCCCACAGAACAAAGATCCGGAACATGCAGGGATTTTTTCCGGATCAGTTATGATGACGGGCCGTGGATCATAGATATCCTCTCCCATCTGCAGTGCACAGACCGCATCAACGGTGCCTGACGAAAGCAGGGACATAAGCAGGCCGGTCACCACCCCTCCGGATGCTGCGTGTTCCCTGATTGAATCAAACGGAGACCGGCCGTACCACATCTGACCATTCATACCTCTTCACCCCCGACCGGTTCAAGGGAGACACAGATTGGTTTATATTCAGAAAATCCTGGGCCTGATTCAGAAAGACCCATCAGCCGGTTCAACGCTGCATCAAACAGCGACGGCATGAAGATCATCCCCTCCTTAATATCTGATACAACCCGTGCCCTGCAGGATAACTCACCTTTCCTGGACCGGACCAGTATCATATCCCCGTCTGATATCCGGACTTTTTCTGCATCTGACGGATGAACTTCTATATACACCTCATTCAGCTCATCGGTAAGATTCTTACTCCTCCTGGTCATCGTCCCGGTATGCCAGTGCCAGATAACCCGGCCTGATGTCAGCCTGAACGGGTACCGGGAGTCAGGGAGCTCAGCAGGTGCCTTCCATTCAACCGGACAGAACACACCCTTTCCGTCCGGATGATAAAACCGGTCAGAATAGAGAATAGCCGTGCCAGGGTCATCAGGAGATACACAGGGCCAGCAGATCCCGTCTGGAAGGCTCACCCGTTCAAAGGTCATCCCCTGGTACGGTTCACATACCGTCGTAATCTCCCTGAAGATGTCAGATGGATGCTGATAGGGAAACTGCTTTTCATACCCCATCAGGCAGGCAATCTCCGTAATTATCTGCCAATCAGGTTTTGCAAGCACCGGAGCTTCAACTGCCTTTCGCAGCCGCTGAACTCTCCGTTCGGTATTGGTAACCGTCCCGTCCTTTTCTGCATAACATGCGGCGGGAAGGACAACATGGGCATATTCACAGGTTTTGGTAAAGAAGATATCAGATACTACCAGGAATTTCAGGTTTTTTATCGCATGTTCAACGATGTGCTGGTCCGGCTCAGTCACCAGCGGGTTTTCCCCGACCAGGATCATCGCTTTTATCCGGTTGGAACTCTCACCAGCCTTCTGAAACATCCGGTTCATGTCAAGACCGGGCCGTGCCGGGGCGATATTCTCCGGAAATTTCCAGGCTCTCGCTATCTTCTGATGGAAGTTACCGTCGGTAACCGGCTTATATCCAGGGAAGAAGTCAGGCAGACACCCCATATCACAGGCTCCCTGCACATTATTCTGCCCACGGAGTGCATTGACACCGGTCCCGGGCCGGCCGATATTTCCGGTCAGCATCATCAGGTTTGCAATCGCCCTGACATTATGAACGCCCCCGGACAGATGCGAAAGACCCATTGCATACAGAACCGTACACCGGTCCGCAGTTCCAATCCATTCTGCTGCCCTGATGAGATCCGTCTTTGACACACCGGTCAGAATGCTTACTTCCTGGGGAGTATACCGGTTTTGCAGGACAAGTTTTTTCAGCGATTCATACTCACGGGTCCGGGATCTGATGAAATCCTTGTCTTCTAAACCATTTCGAATAATCTCTCCCATGATGCAGTTGAGAACTGCAACATCACTCCCGCTGTAGAACTGAAGAAACAGGTCTGCCTGGATCGCCGTCGGGGTATACCGGGGATCTGCATATATAAACCTCCCCCCGGCAGCCTGTGCACGGACAATCTGCCTCCCGATAAGCGGATGCTGCTCAAAGGTGTTGGAACCAAGACAGAAGATACAGTCAGATCTCCCGATATCAGGGATGGAATTTGTCATCACCCCTCTCCCAAATGAAAGGGTAAGACCGGTCATGGTCGCTTCATGACAGAACCTGGCACAATGATCCAGATTATTTGTCTTTAAAACACCTCTGGCAAACTTCATCAGGACATAATTATCCTCATTCGAGCACCGGGCTGATGCCAGCACCCCGATCTCATCTGCAGAATAGGTGGTAAGTTTTTGGGCGATCAGATGATAAACGGTCTCCCAGTCTGTCTCCACAAACACATCGCCTTTCCGGATGAGGGGTTTTTTGAGCCGATCCGGGCTGTGGATAAACTGGTGGCAGTACGTACCCTTCGGACAGAGTTTTCCTTCATTCACCGGAGAACGGATATTCGGGGTTGTCCCGGTAATTTTCCCATCCTGAACAATAAGATGTACAGAGCACCCGGTACCGCAGTACGGACATATGGTCGGGACCTGGTTTATCATAACAGACAGGGTATCCTCTGTTACCGATAGAGATAAATCCTTGCCTAATTGAGAGATTTTTGATTATTTATGGTGGATGATATCATATGAATGACCCCTGTTGCGCAAATAAAGTCCATAGATGCGGCCTGAGGGGTACAGCATCAAAAAAATACCAAAAGAAAGGAAAATACTCCTTTCAAAATATGTGCATCAATCGTAATTTCAATTATTACGGATAATACGGGCACGCAGAATTTATTGTCAGATAAATGCCACAAAACAAAACCCCTATGACAGATATTTCCGAAAACCGGGTAGATTTTGCAGGTTAAACAGATGGAAATGCCGTGCAGAGGATTCTGATTCTGATGACGATTCCATCGGAGAATGAATTTGAGCTTATTCATACATTTACGAATTATTTTTGGTTTTTCTTCTCTGACCGAAGACGAACGGATCCAGATTTATCATGATTTATCATGAAATATAGGGGTCCGGAAGATAAGCTCATAGTTTTTACATTTTATAAAGAGTCAAAGAAAAAACGACACTTTTTCCCCTTTTTTCTCCAAAAAATCTCGTATCTATTTCAGAACATTTATCTATATTTTCTAACAACCTTTGTTCAGTCGATTTTAATCGATCAGGCTGGTGCGACAAATATGGCATTTGCAGTTCATGTAAACATGGAACGCTGTACCGGCTGCAACAATTGTGTGGTAGCATGTCCAGTGAATGCACTGGAACTCAACACGGTTAACCCTTCCAGCACAGATAAAATCTACAAAGTCATCAATGGTGATGCTGTCATCCTTGATGTCAAACATGAACTTTGTGCAGGATGTGGTATCTGTGTGGATGCATGTCCATATGATGTGATTCAGCTCTCCGGTCAACCACCCCAGGCAGTGGAAGCCTGAATGGGCCGGAGAAAAATGCAAGCGTTTCAGGAACAGAATTCGTGAACAACCGAGGTATCTTAATGTCTACACTGTTTCCTAAGTATTCCAAGACCACTGACGGGTCGAAGGTGATAATGGAGCAGAGACTTCTCCAGCAGGTAAACAACCTCATCCTTGACAATGATATTTGTACCGGATGTGGCATCTGCTCAGAGGTCTGTCCCGAAGAAGCAATTTCCGTTGGGGCAGTCGGAGGAGTCCGGAGAGGACTTGTTGATGATGCTGCAAGCATTCATGTCGACGAGACAAAATGCTCATACTGTGGTGTCTGTGTCATCATGTGTCCGTTCTCAGCTCTTGCTCTGAAAGTTGATGGAGAAGAACGTCTGCCAATCCTTGAAAAAGAAGGATTCCCGACTTATGACAAAGGAACGGCAATTGATCAGGACAAGTGCGTCAGATGTAACATCTGTGACGATGTTTGTCCCCGTGATGCAATTGACCGTGATGTTCCGCTCTTTGAAGGAGAGGACAAAGAAGGGCTTGCAAAAGGACAGGCTGTCGAACTCAAGATTGAGTTCAAAGTTGACGATGAAAAGTGTACCAAGTGTGGTATCTGTGGTAACCTGTGCGAAGCAATAAATGTGCTTCACAAGCCCTTCAGCCCTGAAATCGGAAAGGTTGAGGGTGAGGTTATCTGGGATGAGGCATATTGTGACGGATGTAATGTCTGTGCAGAAGCATGTCCCTCCGAGGCAATCAAGGTCACCCGCACGGTAGTCGGACAGAAGAAACTTGGAAACGTCAATATCATCGACGAGGACTGTTGTACCTGCCGCTGGTGTGCAATCAACTGTCCGACCGAGGCTATAACCGTAAACAAGATCTTTGAAGGAGAGATCACCTTCCATGCTGAAAAGTGTCCGGGAGGATGTTCCACCTGTGTTGATGTATGCCCGGCAAATGCCATTTATCTCCCGACACCGAAGCCTGCAAAGGACATGAAGGGCCAGATTGAAGCAAAAATTGCAGTCAACAAGGACTTCTGTATCCTGTGTGGTGCCTGTGTCAATGCTTGTCCGGGTGAGGATATCATCTACCTCCGCCGTGACAGCGTGAAGATCAAGGGCAAAGAGACAGACCTATTCAAGAAGATCAAGGAAAAACTCTTTACTCCGAGAACATCCAAGGTCAAAGAGCAGCCATCCCTGGCAGGGTCTGTTGAATTAAAGGCGGTAAGCCAGTAATAGAGGTGTCTTATGGCTGCAAAATCATACAACATTCCAGAACTGGACAAGAAACTTGCGGACCGCCGGTACCATCTGAGCGATACCAACCCTGAGTTTACCCAGAAGATTCTCAAGACCAGCAGGACTATTGCAAATATGTGCTACCAGTGTGGTACCTGCACCGGTTCCTGCCCCTCAGCACCCCGGTCCTCATACCGGATCCGGCTCTTCATGAGACGCTGTGTCCTGGGGCTTGAGAATGAAGCCCTGACTGACCCGGATCTCTGGCTCTGTACTACCTGTTACTCCTGTACAGACCGCTGCCCCCGTGACATCGCTCCGACCGATGTTATCATGGCAATGAGAAACCTTGCATTCAAGCGGGATATTGTTCCAAAGAACTTCCTGCAGACGGTCCAGCTTATCTATACCAGCGGACATGGTGTACCAAACAATGACGTGAACCGTGCTGCCAGAACCAAGCTTGGTCTTCCTGCAGATCCGCCGACAACGCACTCATATCCTGAATTCATTAAGGGTATTCAGAAGATTATGGATCATTACGAGCTGAAAGAGAATGCAGACAGAATTCTGAAGGGTGACTAAACGTGCACGAATACGCATTTTTCCTTGGGTGTATTGCACCAAACCGGTACCCCGGCTGTGAGGCGTCTGCTATCAAGACCAGTGAAAAGGTCGGTATCAAGCTCCTCCCGCTGAAGGGTGCCAGCTGTTGTCCTGCTCCCGGTGCATTCGGGTCCATTGACCTGAACGTCTGGTACGCAATGGCAGCACGAAACCTTGTCCTTGCAGAGGAGATGAAGAAGGATATCGCACTCATCTGTAATGGCTGTTACAAGTCAATCTGGGAAGTCAACCATATCCTCAAGCACAACGACGAACTCCGTGACAACGTCAACGAAGTCCTTGCTGAGATTGACATGCAGTTTAAGGGTACCATTGATGTCTGGCATCTTGCAGAACTCTATTATGATGACAAGATCTGCGGTGTCCAGAAGATCAAGGACAGTGTCACAACTCCGCTCTCCGGAGCAAAAGTTGCAGCACACTATGGCTGCCACCTCATGAAGCCAAAGAAAGAGCGGCACTTTGGAGACACTGAAAACCCGATGTGGTTTGAAGAGCTGATTGGTGCTCTTGGAGCAGAGCCAATCCAGTACCGCAACAAGATGCAGTGCTGTGGTGCCGGTGGCGGTGTCCGTGGATATGATATCGTCCATGCCCTTGACATCACCAATGAAAAACTCATCAACATTCAGGAAGCAGGTGCTGACGCAATCACAGAACTGTGTCCATTCTGTCAGCTTCAGTTTGACCGTGGTCAGATCGAGATCAAAGAGAAGTTCGGCGATGTATACAACATTCCGGTTCTGCACTACAACGAACTCCTCGGTCTTGCCCAGGGTATGAGCCCGCAGGACCTTGCACTTGACCTGCATGCAATCGACTGTACACCATTCCTGCAGAAGGTGCTTTAAGGGAGGACAAAGACATGGCAGAAAATACTGAACCAAGAATCGGTGTCTTTGTGTGCCACTGTGGTACCAACATCGCAGGATCACTGTCCATCGATGATGTCGTCAACTATGCAAAGACACTCCCCTATGTAGCTGTTGCTGACCAGTATCAGTACATGTGCTCAACTCCGGGTCAGAAGAAGATTGATGATGCAATCAAGGAACACAACCTGACCGGTGTCGTTGTTGCAGCATGTTCACCCCGTCTTCACGAACCAACCTTCCGTACCGCTACCAAAGAAGGAGGATTAAACCCGTTCCGGTTTGAGATGGCAAACATCCGTGAGCAGAACTCATGGGTTCACATGCACGGGATGTGGGACGAAGCAACCCAGAAGGCAAAAGACCAGGTCAGGATGGCTGTTGCAAAGGCAGCAAAACTTGAGGATCTCGTTCCAAAGAGTGTCCCTGTCGAGAAGACCGCAATGGTCGTCGGTGGTGGAGTTGCCGGTATGCAGGCTGCCCTTGACCTTGCCAGTGCAGGAATCAAGACCTACCTGATTGAGCGGACCCCGACCATCGGTGGCCGGATGTCCCAGCTTGACAAGACCTTCCCGACCCTTGACTGTTCCCAGTGTATTCTCACACCAAAGATGGTGGATGTCGGCCGACACCCGAATATCGAGATGATGACCTATACCGAGGTTGAGAAGGTAGAAGGGTATATCGGGAACTTTGATGTCACCCTCCGCAAGAAGGCCCGTGGTGTTCTGACTCCAAAAGAGGCAACCGCTAAGGGAATCGTTGGTGGTGGCTGTAACGGGTGTGGAGACTGTTCTGCAGTCTGTCCGGTCATCAAGCCAAACCCGTTCGAGATGGGAATGGCTCCACGAAAGGCCATCTACATCTACCATGCCCAGGTCATGCCTCTTATCTACACCGTCGACTTTGACTCCTGTGTCAAGTGTGGTCTGTGTGTTGAGGCCTGTGGTGAGAAGAAGGCAATCGATCTTGAGATGCAGGACGAATTCATCACCGTCAAGGTTGGAACTGCGGTCCTTGCAACCGGATATGAACTCTTCCCGGTTGAGAACAAGAGAGAATGGGGATACAAGCAGTTTGACAACGTCATCAATGCTCTCGAGTTTGAGCGTCTGATCTGTGCATCCGGTCCGACCGGCGGCCACCTTGTCCGTCCAAGTGATGGCAAGACCCCGATGAAGGTCGGATTTGTGCTGTGTGCAGGTTCCAGAGACAATACCGGAATCGGAAAGCCATACTGTTCCAGGTTCTGTTGTATGTACTCACTCAAGCATGCTCACCAGATCATGGAGAAGATTCCGGGTGCCGTTGCATATCTCTTCTACATGGATATCCGGTCCTTTGGTAAGATGTACGAGGAGTTCTATTACCGTATCCAGCACGAAGGTGCCAAGTTCATCCGTGGACGTGTCGCCAATGTGCTTGAAGACAAGGAAACAAAGAACCTCCACGTCTATACTGAAGATACCCTGCTCGGTCGTCCGGTCGATGTTGAAGTCGATCTCCTTGTCCTTGCAGCAGCTGTCCAACCAAACGAAGGTGCAAACGATCTCCGCAAGAAGTTCGGTGTATCTGCATCACAGGACGGCTGGATGCTTGAAGCACACCCGAAGTTAAACCCCTGTGGTACAACGACTGCAGGAGTATTCCTCGCCGGTGTCTGTCAGGGTCCAAAAGATATTCCTGACACCGTAGCACAGGCAGAAGGTGCAGCATCCGCAGCATCTATCCCGATTCATATGGGCGAAGTCGAACTTGAGCCATACTTTGCCATGTGTATTGATGAGCTGTGTGCCGGTTGTGGTATGTGTGTCAATCTCTGTCCCTACTCAGCCCTCTCACTTGGTGAGAAGAACGGCAGAACCGTTATGGTTGTTACCGAAGCCAAGTGTAAAGGCTGTGGTACCTGTGGAGGATTCTGTCCAGGCGGGGCAATTAAGATGCAGCACTTTACCACACCACAGATCGCAGCACAGATTGATGCATTCTTTGCAGGAGGAGAACAGTAATGGCAGACGATTGGAAACCACAGATTCTCGCTATCATCTGCAACTGGTGTTCATATGCAGGTGCTGACCTTGCCGGTGGTGCACGTATCCAGTATCCACCAACGGTCCGGGC
>NZ_JAIWNS010000065.1 GCF_020216685.1 Methanospirillum hungatei
AATCCGTGTCATGTGTACCGGACGTGTTGACATGCTCTTCATCCTCAAGGCATTTGTTGAGGGTGCAGACGGTGTTCTCGTCTCCGGATGTCACTTTGGTGACTGTCACTACCTTGAAGGAAACTACAAGGCTGCAAAGCGTATGTTCATGATCAAGAACCTGCTCAGAAACATCGGTCTTGATGACAAGCGTTTCCGTATGACCTTTGTCTCAGCATCCGAAGGTGCAAAGTGGGGTATGGTCATGGAAGATGTCACCAATACTATCAAGGAACTTGGTCCCAGCCCGATCAAAGAATTCAAAAAATAAATATTTTTTTTAAATTCTCCGTAATTTTCTGTATTCTTCTTCTTTCTTCTGAATATCAGATCGCAGTTTTTACACGTTGTATTTTGACGGTGGGTCATAGCTTTTTTAAAACTTCCGGATTCTACCTTCGCTTTATTATTTTTTATCAGAGATGATGACCTATACCGAGGTTGAGATGAGAATGGCTCCACGAAAGGCCATCTCCATCTATCATGCCCTAGTCATGCCTCATCTCCACCATCGACTTTGACTCCTGTGTTAAGTGTAGACTGTGTGAGAAGGCCTGTAGTGAGAAGAAGGCAATCGATCTTGAGATGCAGGACGAATTCGTCACCGTCAAGGTTGGAACTGCGGTCCTTGCAACCGGATATGATGTGAAGCAGTGATTCGTACTCGTCAATCGAATTCTCAGTGAGCGAGTACATTGATATATTATTAATCTAAAGTGAATGATTATGATCTATCAATTAGATAATAATAATGAGGATTACAGGAGAGCATCATGGTATGACACAGAATGACAAAATATTCGAACTCCTCATCTCGCTCAATCCCTGGTGGAGTGGAATAAACCTGGAGACGGGGATAATCAGAGAGCATTATCTTGACCGGATGAAGAAATTCATAGCAAGTCAGGAGATCCTGATACTGAATGGTGTCAGAAGATCCGGAAAGACTACACTCCTGCTTCAGTTATTACATGAACTATTGAAAAATGGAGAGGTCGATCCAAAAAAAATACTGTTTGTCAGTTTTGATGAACCATTGATCTCCAGTCTTAAGGATCCAATCGGTCAGATCCTCACCCGGTATCATTCAGAGATCTGTCCTCATGAAGACGGGTATCTCTTTTTTGACGAGATCCAGCAGGTACCTGGATGGGAGAGATGGCTTAAAGCACTCTATGACCGGAAAAAATACAAGATTGTACTATCAGGCTCATCATCCCATCTTCTTGAAAGTAAAACTGCATCACTGCTGAGTGGAAGATATCTTCAGATTCCGGTTTTTCCCCTTACTTTTCCTGAATTCCTTGAGTTCTCCAATATTGAGATCCCTAAGACACGTATCGATGAAGTACGGATGAAGTATCACCTGATGGAACAGGTCAGATCCTACCTCAATATTGGTGGATTTCCCAGAATTGTACTTGAAAAGGATCCGATGGTTCAAAAAGAATTATTAAAGGGATATTATGACAGCATCGTCTCTCGTGATATCATATTAAATGCACAGGTCAGGCAAGTCAAAGTGATGCAGGATCTCTTATATGTCATGTTCTCATCCCTTTCATCCCCCTTCTCATATCGGAAACTTGCCTCCCGGTTTTCAATTGATCCCACTACTATTCGGGAATATATTGGCTATATTACTGATTCTCACCTGTTGAGCGAACTCATGTTCTTTAGTTATTCAGTAAGGGTTCAGAATGTTCATACAAAGAAGATTTATTGTATCGATAATGGAATACGGAATGCAATATCCTTTCAATTTTCATCAGATACAGGAAAACTCGTGGAAAATACCGTCTGGATTCACTTAAACTCTCTTGGAGTCCCGCTCTATTACTGGAAAGGGGAGGGAGAGGTGGATTTTGTGATAAAGCACACGGATAATTCACTGACATCCATAAACGTAACCTATACCGATGATATACCGGAACGTGAAATTAAGGCTCTTTCCTCGTTTCAGGATGCCTTTTCAGAAAATATCCGCAGGCGTATTCTGATAACAAAGGACACCGAGAAAGAAGAAGAGGGTATCGAGTACATCCCACTCTGGAAATGGCTTATTGGGGAGTATAATCAGCATAAACTCTGATCTGGCCTACAGGGATGGTGAAAAGTTCTCAGGCAGGTCCGATATCTAAAAAAGAGGTGAGTTACAGATCCTTCTCAACCCATTCAATCATCTTCCTGATATCAAGCCATATAACAAGAGAACTCTTACTCTTTCCCAGTGCATCTTTCTTATTTTTCCGAATCACACCCAGGATATCACGGTGACTTTCACGTCATGAATGAAGGTCCACTGCAAAAAGCTCGTCACCGATAAAACTAAACCCCCTGTTCGGCCCCCTTTATTCGGGAAGGGGAGTAGGTAGAAACGGGTGATCCCGTCCCTTCTACACCCATTGGTTCAGGGGATTTATCAGATTCAACCACGATTGCACTCATCATCTCCCCTCAGGCAACGGTAAACTTCCCCATATTCTCTGCTATCCGCTGGACTGAAGCAGCAGCCTCTGATATCGCCCGTGTGATCTGATCGATCGATGCCGTCACCTCTTCGGTTGCTGCCGCCGAATCCACCGCCTCTTTTGCGGTCTGCTGAACCAGATTGCCTACCTCATTCACACTGGCCGTGATCTCCTCGACCGCTGCTGCCTGCTCTTCTGCTGCTCCGGCTACCTCGGTCATATTCGCATGCACACTGTTGATCGCCTGCACAATCTCATCAAAGATCGCAAGGGTCCTGGTCACCGCCTCATTGCCTGCCTGTACCTCAACCGATGAGTTCTTCATGGAGAGAGAGACCTGTTGTGTCTTCTTTTGCAGGTTCCCGATGATGGATGCGATATTCTCCGCAGACTTTTGTGACTCAAGGGCCAGGGATTTGACCTCATCAGCGACGACCGCAAAGCCCATCCCTGCCTCACCGGCACGAGCAGCCTCTATGGCGGCATTTAATGCCAAAAGACCGGTCTGTTCAGCGATGCCCGTGATGACATCCACAATCTTGCCGATCTCTTCCATCTGGCCGGTGATATCAGTGATGATCCCGCTCGTCTCCTCAACCGATGAACTGATCCCTTCCATCCCCTTCTCAGCCGCTCCGGCAAGGCTAACTCCTTTCTCCGTGAGATCCACGGTCTGCTGTGCCATCATAGATGCCTGCTCAGCCTTTGCGGCAACCGAACTGACGGTATTTGAGAGATCCTCCATGGCGGTCAGGATCTGCCTGATACCAGTCCCGCTTCGTTCGGCAAGCTGACTCACCTCATTTGAACTTTGGGCAAGCAGACTTGTGGTGCTGGCAACCTCTTCGGCACTGGCATTCGTCTCCTCCATTCCGGCAGAAAGGCTCTCCACCTCGGTCTTTACGCCACTGATGGCCGCTCCTCCCTGGATACCGATCTGATTGAGTGCCTCTTTGAATCGGATAAAGTCGCCTCTCATCTCGATCGTATCATTCACCCGGTCGGTAAAGTCACCCTGTGCATACGAACCGGCAAGCCGCATCGCCTCATTGAGCGGGACAACGATCCCCTCAAACGTCTCATTCATACCCAGGATCACCTCCCGGTATCCACCCTGGAACTTCTCTGCATCACCACGAACTGAGAGCTTTCCATCAATAGCCGCCTGACTGAGAGTTTTTGCCTCTGATACAAGCCCCCGAAGCGACTCAATCATCTTGATGACCGCAGGAGCGATCTCATCCTTGTCATCCTGAGGGACCGGCATTGCTGAGAGATCACCCACACTCACCTGTTTGAGTATGGCGATGAGGTTATTCACGAGTGTATCCGCGAAGTGATCGATGGCTCTGGCAAGATCCCCGATCTCATCTTTCCGCTGGTACTGAAGGCGAATGCCAAGATGACCGCCGCCCAGCTCCTGCATCATGAAAACACTCCTCTGGAGCGGGCCGGTGATACTCCTGGAGATGATATACCCAAGGCTGATGGCAAGAATGACCGCAATGATACCGATGATGGCAAGGGTCAACGTTGCCGCAGAGAAGGTCTCATCTCCCTGGATATTCAGTTCTTCAGCTTTTTTAACATTGATCGCCTTGAGATTATCAATAGTGGATCCGGTGGCTTCCCGTGATTTTGTCATTGCCCCGCCACCAAGTGATTGTACTGCTTCTGCTTCATTCCCTGCATCTATCTGTGCAATAGTATCCTGTACTACCTTCTGAAACTCGGCCCAGTTGGCATCAAACCGGGCAAGTTCCTCCTTTTCGCTGTCAATGAGGTATGTCGCCCGATAGGCATCCATGTTCTGATTAATTTTGGAAAAATACTCATTTATCTCATTCTTTGTCTTTGCACGCTGGTCAGGAATGGAGAGGTATTTGTAGAGATTTCCCCTGATGTACAGAAAATCTGCATCTACATCTCCCAGCGTTGCAAGCGGGACAGCCCGGTCATAGTACATCTCGGTCATCCCGTCATTGATGGTCTTCATCTCCACATACCCGACAACGGCTACGATCCCAAGCAGAATCGCAAGGAGCAGAAAACTCCCGACCAGTTTTTGTCCCATTTTCACATTATCCAGCCAATCCATTGGTATCACCATGAAAACAGAAGAGCGTCCATGAACGATGTTCTCCATCATGGACTCCACCTGCCACAATTCTGTTCATATCGCTCTCCATCCGGTCTGATACCCGCATATCCATCTCAGTTTATCAGACAGGATTGTATCGACATACACCTATTCGGAATGATTCTATGTATAGATACCGATTTCTTTCTGACTACCAGAAGTTCCATTCTCTCATTGCGTTCATGATTTCAGGCTCATATAATACAGAGGGGCCTAGAGTATATGACCCAAATGATGGAACGCTCCCAGATCAAAAACGTGAATGTATGCTTCTTTCCGGTGATGGAATCAGCAATACCACTCACATCGGCTAAAGCCACATGATCTGCTCAATGGACGCAGATGCCTCCTCTGTGGCCGCTGCAGCATGACGGCCTTACTGGCAGTGCCATGAATCAGGACCGACACCATTCACAATGGCGAATATCTCCCAAAACGCGACCATCACTGAGAGTTTTCTGATGGTTTTTCAGGATACTGATATGCGTTTTGTATACCGCTGGCCGTAAAGACCTCACCGGAGAGTACCCTGACTGTCAGACAGCGTTCCTACTCTGAAAACTCCAAACATGTGTCAACATTCAGACAAAAACCGGTATGCTTCTGTAAGTACAGGAGGATCTTCTCTGATCTGACCCACTCCTGATCAAGGTGCGTGACCATCTCATCAATACGCCGAATCTGCTCATCAATCCCTCTGATAACCTCTTCATTCCCGCTTTCTTCGGCGATGATTGTAATAATGGTGAGCGGGTTTCGTATACCATCATTGAGAATGGCAAGCTTTTCAATCTCTTCCTGCGCAGAGGAGAGTTCTTCAACCTGCTGTTTCAGCTCTTCTTTCTCTCCGGCAAGTTCTTCAAATACGACTGCAAGTTCCTGGTTCTTCTCTTATCTCTAACCGATAGGTCTGCATCAGCGTGATGTTCTCGTCGAAGATAGAAAACACAGGCGATGATGATCGGAAGATAATAGAGGTTTTGAAAGATAATGGTCCACCCTGTCATGACTGATACAACACTCACTCCCAGGGCAAGGACCGTGGTTGCGATGAGCAATCAGGCGGGCACGCCGTGTGAGATGGATATCCCAGATATCGGTCATGGCCCCACCCCTGACTGACCGGGTTCATCTTTTTTATACATACCCTTTGGCACGGACATCTCAAACCTCACTCCCTGCCCGGCCGTACCGGTCTCTTTGATGCGAATATGCGTAATACCCAGTATCTCCTGAATAAAAAAAAGTCCGAATCCGGTATTCTTCCCATATCCCCGCTCAAATATGAGTTCCTTCTCGTCAGGTGCGATCCCGACCCCGTCATCCTCAAAGACGACAAGAAGTCCCTCCTCCTGCTCTTCTGCTGCTATGGAAATTCTGCTGACCGCTCCGCCATGTCGCAGTGAATTATCAACCAGGTTCACAAAAACCTTTGGAAGGAGCGGATCGGCATATACCTGCCATTCACCTCCTGCGATGACAAAATGGATATGATCCGGTATCGTACACTCAGCAACACAATCTGCAAGTCGCTGCCACCGGGGCAGATGGGATCCGAGGTCCTGATATACCCTGGTAAACTCAATATCTGCCTGAATACGGGCAATAAGTCGATCGAGTGCATCCAGTTCTTCACCGATATGGGCGGTATCTGATTTTATCTTCACCAGGTCAAGAAAGAGCTGCATGGCATTGACATTATTGAGGATATCATGCCTCGTCACTTCAGTGAGGAGACGTAACTGCCGGTTTGCCTGTCTCAGGGCATTTTCAGCATACTTCTGATCGGTCATATCATGGACCAGCTCAATAATGAGCCGTACCTCTCCATTCTCATCCAGGACGGGGGTTGCCGTGCAGGCAAAATACCGAGACAACTCGGGAACATACCGCTCAACCGTCTCTATCTTCTTTGATGCCAGGGCTGCACGCGAAGCACAGGGCTCACAGGGACCAGACCGCCCAATGAGTTCATAGCACTTCCTGCCGATAACCTCATCCTCTCTCATCCCAAGCATCTCGTACCCGGCCCTGTTGAACCTGATGATGGAGAGATCCGGCACCTGAACCCCGACCATATCTGGTATCCCATCTATCATCGACTCAATCAGGCGGTGTGTATCCTGCAGATCACGCTCAGCCTGCTTTCGGGTCGTGATATCCAGGATCACCCCGACGATCCCATCCGGCTCTCCCTTCTCATCCGGGATGGTGGCTTTATAGAAGACGACATCATGCAAGCTCCCGTCAGCATGGGCAACCTGTGACTCATACTGTTGAATCCCAGGATTCTCAAAGAGTTCTTTGTCCTTTGCATCATAGATGACCGCAAGAGGGGCAGGCCAGAGATCATGCACCGTCGTTCCGATGATCTTCTCTTTTGAAAGGCCGATATATGACTCAAATGCAGCATTACACCCGGTATAACGGCCATTCTTATCCTTAAAGAACACAGGCCCGGGTATTGTCTCAATAAGCCGCTCTAAAAACCGGTGTTGTTCAGCATGGTGGCGCTCTCGTGCTTTCTGATCGGTGAGATCGATCAGGACCGCATGGATCAGAGAGACGGTGCCGGTTGTATCACGGGCCACGGATACAGAGACAGAGACAGTAATCTGTGCCCCATCCGGCAGAAGAATACAAAACTCCTCACCTTCAATCTCCTGATGCTCACATGCTGCCATAAGCAGGCTCAATACCCGCTCCTTCTCTCCTGGTATACCGGCAAAGAGGTCTGGAAAATACGACCCGGTAAGTTCTCTGCACCCCCTGCCAAGAAGGATCTCTGCCTTTTTATTGCATCGGGTGATGATGCCGCCAGGGGAGAGGGAGAAGTAGGCAATCGGAGCATACTCATATAATGCCTGATATTCGGCCACAATTTTTTTATGAGCATCCTTTGCCCGTCTCCTCTCAATCACGGTCAGGGTCTTGTGCACCAGTTCAGCAAACTGGGACCTGATATCGCCCCCTTTCTGCACATAGCCGTCAGCCCCGAGGTCATATGCTCTGATAACCACCTCTTCCCGGCCTCTCCCGGTGAAGATGATGATCGGTCCATCATACCCCTGTTCTCTGATTGCCTGCATAAGTTCAAGACCGCTCATCCCTTCCAGCTCATAATCAAGGATGACGGCATCATACCGCTTCTCTGCAATACAGGCCAGTGCCTCTTTTCCAGAACATGCGGTATCCACCAAAAATCCATAACCTGAAGTAAGATATGCCTTCGTGGCATCCAGAACGATCGCTTCATCGTCAACCAGCAGAACGGTGATGGATGCAGCCGGGGGGGTTTGGCATTGGTCTGGCATGGACAGGATGGGGTCTTGTCAGATGATACTTCACAGTGCACCAGAAATATTTTTTTCGGTTTGTGGTGCTCACCCCCGATCCTCACGAAAGACAAGTAAATTGATAGCATCGATACACTGGTTCAGGTTATTTCTCGTATCTTCAAACGCCCCGGAGATCCTGAATCCATCGGATGGCTTTATATGATTGTGCATGATATGATACATCACACAGTATCGAAAAAAGCAGTATCATATAAGGACAGTGATGATGCTGGAGACCTGATACAAAGTTCCATAGCCATCCGGAAAAAACCATGTGATCAGAAATAAATGATATCCATTCTGTATGTCGATGATGAACCGGATTTTGTTGATCTATGCAGGATATATCTAGAAAAGCAGAAGGATTTTACCATTGATTCCAGTAATCTTGCAACAGATGCACTCAAAAAGGTAGCCACTGCCACATATGATATCATCATCTCCGATTACCAGATGCCCGGAATGAACGGAATAGAATTCTTAAAACATATCCGGAGTAATTACGGAGATATTCCTTTTATACTGTTTACCGGCAGGGGAAGAGAGGATGTCGTCATCGAGGCCCTCAATAACGGGGCAGACTTTTACCTTCAGAAAGGATATGATACCGCACCACTGTTTGCTGAACTTCTCCATATGATTTATCAGGCGGTTGACAGAAAACAGGCGAAAACTGCATTACAGACAAGTATTTCTCAGCTGAGCCATGCCGAAGAGATAACCGGTCTCGGATACTGGTCTTTTGATCTGAAAACAGGAAAAGTAACCGCTTCAGAAGGAGCAAAAAAGATCTACGGGCTTGGAGACAAGGAATGGACGATCGCTGAAGTGAAGACCATCCCACTTCCTGAGTACCGGTCACTCCTTGATAAATCCATGAATGACCTCATTTCAGGGGAGAAACCATATAATGTTGAATTCCAGATAAAACGCCCGTCTGATAACAAAATCATCGATATCCATTCAATAGCAGAGTATGACGCGGCGAGAAATCAGGTATTTGGAACCATTCAAGATATCACCAACGTAAAAGAGGTTGAGCGTGAACTTCGGAAGAAAAACGAAGAGCTCACCGCCCTCCATGCAAAGATTTCAAAATCTGAGGAAGAACTGATAACCCATATTGATATGCTGACCCGTCAGTCCATAAAGATCCGGGATCGGGAGGAGCAGATCCGGCTTTTGAGCGATAATCTGCCAACCGGCTTGTCTACCAGCTCCTCATAAAGCCGGATAAAACACGGTCCTTTCAGTATATCAGTGCCGGAGTAGAACAGATTCATCAGGTATCAGCAACGAGTGTGCTTGCGGATCCGAACGTATTGTACAACCAGATTGTTGACGATGACCGGCCGGGTCTCATAGAGGCAGAAGATGAAGCATTCAGGAAAAGAACATCCTTTTCTCATGAAATCCGAATACGCACCCCTGACGGACAGATTCGCTGGATACTCCTAAGGTCAATCCCTCATGTTCTTCCTGACGAATCAATCCTCTGGGACGGTATTGAAATAGACATTACAGACCAGAAAAGAGCGGAAGAGGAACTTCGGATGATACATGAGCTCTTTCATCAGTTCATGCTTCATTCCCCGATTTACATCTTTATTAAGGAGGTTACTCAGGATACAAGCAGAGTGCTCTATGCCAGTGAGAATTACCAGGATATGATAGGAATCCCGGGATCCCGGATTGCCGGTCATACCATGTATGAACTCTTCCCCCCGGATTTTGCCGAAAAAATGACTGCAGATGACTGGAAAGTGGTATCTGAAGGAGTGGTCCTCACATTAAGAGAGAGCCTGAATGACAAGCACTATATCACGATAAAATTCCCCATCATTGAGAAGAACAGAAGGCTTCTTGCCGGATATACCATAGACATTACCGAACTTCATAAGACGCAGAAAGCATTGCATGAAGCAAATCAGAAGGTCCGTCTCCTCACCGGCCTTACCAGGCATGACATCTTCAATGAGTTGTCGGTCATCATGGGATATCATGATCTGATAGCAGAGACTGAAGACCTCGCGGAGATTTCGGAATATGTATCAAAAGCAAGGAAAACCTGCGAACAGATCATTGCTACCATCAGTTTTACCCGTGAGTATGAGGACTTTGGTACAGCAGAAAGCCGGTGGCAGAATCTCAGAAAGATCATCGAATCCGCTCAAGAAGAGGTGAATGCGGATGGCATTACCATTATCAATGACATCCCGGAGGATTGTGAGATTTATGCAGATCCGGTGATCAGAAAGGTCTTTACCACCCTTTTAGAGAATGCCATCCGTCATGGGGAAACGATAACGAAAATACACTGTTTCTGTACCAAAGATGAGAACCAGCTGATTATTACCTGCCAGGACGACGGGGTTGGGGTTCCCGACGATGAGAAAAGGTATATCTTCGGGCTAA
>NZ_JAIWNS010000282.1 GCF_020216685.1 Methanospirillum hungatei
AAGAGCACTAATCTCTTTTCGACTCCAGATACGCTCGGAGTTTTTTTCAAGAAAACCGACAGCACCCCAGATATCATTTTTGGTTTTAATAGGGACGAGAAGGATTGATTTTACTCCCTCCGGTTCAAGTATCCGGCGGTCACTTCCCTTGAGATCTTTTACGAGACTATAGATGGTCTTCTCCTGTACAAATACGTCCTCGATAATCGATCCCTCCTCGTCATTTTTCAGTCTCATTGATAAGGGAGACCGGGTCCGTCCCACACTTCCTGTTTTCGCATTCCATTCAAGTTCTGATCTGATAAGCTGGATACTGGAGGAGGGTGCCTTTTCAAGGAGACAGACACGACTGACGGATGTCGCCTCTCCAATCAGGCCGATGGTCCGAAGAGCGGCATCTTCAAAGTTTGCTGACTGGAGAATATCTGAAGCAGCCCGGCTGACCGCTTCAAAGATAGCGTTCTGTTTTCGGATCTCCAGCTCCATTATCTTTCGTTCACTGATATCCCTGAGAGTCTCAATGACTCCGATAATGTCTCCATTCAGATTGTATATAGGGGCTGCCTTAATCCAGAACCAGATCCGCTGTTTTGTAACCGGATGCAGGGTCTGTACATCAACCGTGACCCGGTCTCCGTCGATTTTTGGATTATTATACCGAAAGAGGACGGTTTCATCACGATGGAGGATATAATCCGCAAGGACCGGCCGTTTCTGGTGATAAAAGGCGACTGCACAGGCATAGTCTCCGCACCCGATAATATCCTCCTTTTTTGTCCCGGTCAGTTCTTCCATAGCCCGGTTCCATGCCGTCACTTTTCCTTCAGTATCAAGCACAAAGACAGGGTCGGGGAGGAACTCAAGTATGTCTTCAAGACGCTGGTGTGCTTCTTTAATCGCTGCTTCGTTCTTTCTCCGTTCAGTGATATCACGGGTAATGGCGAGAACAACCGGTTTTCCCTGCAGGTAAAAGAGATGGGCATTTACTTCAACCGGGACCAGAATCCCATCCTTGCGAACGAGGTCTATCTCAAAAAACCCCTGTTCATTCTGCATGAACTTTTCAGTAACCTCATTAAAATACTCCTCCATGGATTCTGGAATGATATCAGACAGGGCAAGGGTCAGAAACTCCTGGTAGGTGTACCCGGTCAGCTGGCAGGTCAGGTTATTTACTTCACGAAATCGTGCATGTTTTAAGTTCTCGGTCAGTTCCATCAGGATAATGGCATCTTTTGCACCCTCAAAAAGACGGCGGTATTTTTCTTCACTCAGTGCAAGTTTTGTCTCTGCCTCAAGCCATGCGGTAATATCCCGCCAGACAGAGATATAGTCCAGAATCTCCCCGGTCTCTGAAAGCCGGGGCGTTGTGGTGGTTTCAAACCATATCCATTTCCCTTTCAACGTCCGGAATCTGAATGATGAAGGGAGGCGGGACCAGTTCACCGTCTCGGTTTCACCACCATTCTGAAACCTTGGGAGATCCTCGGGATGAATAAATTCTGATATCGTCTTTCCCATCAGTTCCTGGGAGACATAACCGGTGAGCAGTTCACATGCAGGTGAGACATAGGATATCATTCCGTCAGGCTCCCACCTGATGATCATGTCATGAACTGATTCGGTGATAAGACGAAGATTTGACTCACTAGTACGTATTGCCTCCTGAAGGGCCTTCTTTTCAGTAATGTCCTCACCGGTGATCACAAGTGCAGGGCGTTCCTGGAAGAACGAGACGGCGGATATGGTAAACAGGTACAGCGTCTCTTTCTCTTCCCGGGTAATCCGTGCCTCTTCTGAGCGTGTTTCACCAGGTCGGACCATCCGGATGGCTGCAACAAGGTCTGGGCCAAACAGGTCATCAAGGTGTAATGCTTCAATGCTCAGATTGGAGATGGCTTCAATCGTTGAATTAATCATCCGTAAAAATGAATCATTTGCCCACCTGATGGAGAGATCCATGTTCAGGATGATGAGCATGTGAGGCGAAAAGTTGAGGATGGAGGATTCCGGCTGGATATCTGACAAATAGTACTTCTTCTTCTGCCCATGCTGGCGCATCTCAAGTTTTCCGGATGAGACCAGGTTGTCTAAGTACCGGGCAACGGTGTGCCTGTGATGGCCGGATAAGCGGGAGATATCCGATATGCTCAGGGATTTTTTCCCCCTGGTAAAGGTCTCAAGGATATCCTGATTTATTTTTGAACTGCCGGATTCCACGGTTTTATGTTTTTGTTAATAAGATTTATTCTTTCGGCCACCGGTTTATTCACCTATTAATTTCCATACGATGAAATGTGTATGCTCATGTGTGAGGCGACGTCTTCACGCCTTGAGCCGGAGTCTGCTCTGAACGCTAAAATCACACACACAGGAAAACAGGGGCCAATATATCACTATCACCGAACATGTGTTCATTCTGGTATGAATACCCCTTCCTCGATATCCCCTGTTTTTGAAAGGGCCGCTCTTTTCTGAATCAGATCAAAAACCAGGATTTTAAAGTACCTGGATATCTGATCCAAACCGTACTGATGATTCCGGGCACCCGATCTCAAATCGAGTTCGATGGCCCTCTCTCCCCGTCTCTGCAATATCCATGCCGGAGAGTGCCAGCATCTCTTTGATAAGACAGAGGGATGGATTTGACAGCAGACCATTATGAAAGGTGAATATCTTTTCTTTCTCAGTCTCTGCTATTCCCTGATCATTGTTTTCGCAGATGATGACATACCCGTTCTCCTTCACATGAAACGAGAACCGCATCTCAGTCGGCTTCTCTTCTCCATCCTGAAGGGCAACGATGAGATCTGAGAGGACGTGTTCAAAGCAGGGATCGGCATATATCTCAATGTCCTCAGGAATGAGATTTTCATACCTGATTGACTGCCTGCGCACCGCATCAATCGAATTATTAATACTGTTTCTGATACCCAGCCACGTCCGGGGCATTGTTCCGGTTCTGATATACTGCCGGGTATTTTTCAGGGCGACCCTGCCGGCATGCACATGCGTAAAAGCAGTACTGATCCCCTCTCCTGCATCCGGTAATGATGCCTGTTCTGAAAGAATCTCGTCTGCCGGCTGTACCCGGATCTGATAGATGAGTTTGAGCGCCTCTGAGAGGATCTCGATCTTTTCATGTGCGGCAGCCAGTGCGGTCTCGAGCCTGCCTCGTTCGAGGTTTTTCAGATGGAGTGACTCATTTGTCTGCTCTAGATCTTCAATCAGTTTCTGCAGTTGTGCGTTCGTATAGTGGAGCCGCTCATGGGCTACCTGCAGTTCGCTGTTATTCTTCACCGCCGTTTCATAGGTTGAAAGGAGAATGTTCAGGATCTGCATCCGACTTGAGGCGATGGTATGGACTTCACTGGAGAATACCACATCAAGCGGCTGGACAAGCTCTTGTGTGCCAGGAAGTTCCTTTGCCTGCATGATGCCCGCTATCCGGGAGAAGATATACTCAGGATCATAGGGCTTAATGATGAAGTTATCAGCACCGGCCTCAAGACCCTTGATCACATCCACCGGGCTGTACAGATGCGTCACCAGGATGACGGGGATGTCATGGAACTTTTCATGCTGTTTTACGGTCTTACACAGGGTATACCCGTCCATATCAGGCATCATCACATCAGTGAGGATGATAT
>NZ_JAIWNS010000283.1 GCF_020216685.1 Methanospirillum hungatei
TTCTTTGCCTGACTGAGTTTTTTGAGGAAATGTCTGATGTCCTCTGGCCGCAGTGTAGTTTTAACCTCTATTATTACTATTTCAGATCCATTAATTGCGATGATATCAAACTCGTAATCAACCCCGTCACGACGACCAGATCTCCTTTTTATGGTGTCAGTCACCTCTATCCCCCATTGGTTGAGGATAGTGAGGATATCACCTTCTACCAGAGATTCGACAAGTTTACCCCACTGGGATGTGAACAACTGCTCCAGTTTGTTGAGTTTTTTGTCTGTCTCCTTGAATTTCTCTCTTAGTATTTGATCTGTCTCCTGAAACTTTTTGTCTGTCTCCTTGAATTTTTCTTTCAGTAATTGATCTGTCTCCTTGAATCTCTTATCAGTCTCCTGAAACATGAGCCAGACTTTTTCGAATGTCAGAGGGCCATCTGGAGATGCGGTAATATCTGGTGGAGATTGTTTTGGTTTTGATGTAGGTGACATATCTGGATTTACTTACTTGTCATCTGATGTAATAGCAATTTCGGATATATCGTTCTGGTCAGATTCCCTTATGTATCCGGGGTTATGGTGCCTTCTGGAGTTCGTCAGTCTTTGTCAGGGTGGAGTATTCATATGAACCAGCGTTTAGCGGGAGTCCGGGCTGAATACAGATGGATTACCCAATCATCTCCCAACTAACCTCCGTCCCCTTCCTGACATCCCTATTCACCCGTTTGCCAAGCAGTACCTTATAATACTTCGGCGCAAGCCCCATCCCCGGCCTGATACTTCGCAGGTTTTCTTTGGTAAAAAAATCTCCCGCCTGCATATCTTCTGCAACATAAAGGGATCGGCGAAAAACCACTGATTTTTCTTCATCTTCACCAGGCCCATATTGCACACATCCAAGTGACTGCCAGGCCCGTTTCGTCTCTTCAACCAGCATCCGGAACTCATCTGGCTCCATTGAGAAAGCACTATCCACCCCGCCATCTGCCCGGGAAAGGGTGAAATGTTTCTCTATTAATGACGCCCCATGAGCAACGGCGGCAATAGCAGTCCCGATTCCTAAGGTGTGATCAGAAAGCCCTGCCTCACACCCGAATAACTCCCTCATATGGGGAATTGTCAATATATTACTATTCTCCGGACTTGCCGGATAGGTGCTCGTGCATTTGAGGAGGACCAAATCCTGACATCCGGCATCCCTTGCAGTCCGGACTGCTTCATCGATCTCGGAGACTGTTGCCATACCGGTTGAGATGATGAGAGGTTTTCCTGTAGCCGCTACTTTCTGTATCAGTGGGAGGTCGACGATCTCAAACGAGGCAATCTTATAAGCCGGGACATCCAGGGTTTCAAGGAACTCGACGGCGGTCTCGTCAAATGGGGTGGAGAAACAGATAAGACCGAGTTCTTCTGCCCGATTCATGATAGGGGCATGCCATTCCCAGGGGTTATGTGCCTGCTTGTAGAGATCGTAGAGGCTTTGGCCACTCCACAGGTTTTTTTTCATCACTGATAAAAAATTCTCTTTCAGCGATATCCAGTGTCATTGTGTCAGCGGTGTATGTCTGGAGTTTTATTGCATGAGCACCGGCCTCTGCCGCTGCTTCAACAATGGCAAGTGCCCGATCGAGGGACTGGTTGTGGTTCCCGGACATCTCTGCGATGATGAAAGGGGGGTGATTCTTTCCGATGATTGATCTCTTGATCTGCATAATTTTCAATATTCACTCTTTTGCATCATTAAAAATGCTGTTTGCAGTGATTTTAAGGAAAAATTTTCGTCCTTTGAACTCAAACCAGGCCGGGTACTTATTATTATCTACCGTCCTTAACAGATTGAATTGTGATAAAAGGCTTTTCTGAACGTCAATCTTACTATCTTCAGGATCGCGGTGTGGATAAAAAGATGGCTCACCTTCTTGTTCAAGTCCAAGTTTAGCACTATCTGGATATCTATTGACAAAATTCCTGCATAAATCAGCAATTATATTCGCTAATCCACAACGCAGTTCTTCAATCAATTCATTACCTGAAAATGATACAAAAGATTTCTCGTATATGGGTCCACTATCTACAGATTCTTCCGCTTCAAATATCGTTACTGGAATTTTATCTTTTCCTTCAAGAATTTGCCAGGTAAGAGGTGACCACCCCCTTCCTTTTGGCAAATCACTTGCGTGAACAACAAGATTGTTTCGATGCTGCATCAACTGATTTTTATCTACTATCTTCCCATAACTCAGAAAAAAACACATGTCTCCTGAGGGTAGGTCTGCTGCATCATGTACCCATCTCACTTCATGACCGTCATCTATCCAATCAAAGATTAAATCCGGGATATACTCGTTCATCCAGCTTCCAACATCAGAGCAGACGCTGATACGCCACCCCCCCCTTCAGATTTGATGAGAAATTAAGCGATTCAAAAACTTTACACGAAGGGCTGTTCTCTTCTTTCACCCATCCAAGTACAATTGCCCCAATATGTTCCTTTCGGAATTCGCAAAGACCAGTTTTCAGGAGAGCCCTTCCTCCTCCTCGATTCCTGAACTCGGTGGCAAGAGAGTAATAAATCTCCCACAATTCACCATTTCTTTCAAATCTCACCTGTCCAATTGGGACCTGATCCTCAGTCTCAATAATATAAAGAAAGACATTCTCCATATCCCGGAGTTTATCATAAAACCATTGATGGTGTCTGTCTGGAGAGATCTCATCCATGGTGAATGAATTCTTCCGGGTAATTGGGTCATTTGCCCATGATAACAATTTTTTTTCATCAAAAAGCGAAGCACGTCGAGCATGAAGTTCTGTATCCGCGGATATCGTACGTGCAGTAAAAACCCTCACTACTCCAAGACCATCAACCGTTTGGGAACAATGTGAGGACCAATCCCTTAACTCTCCTTTTACCAACAATTCAGAAATGGATTCACGAATCATCTTTTCTGTTATCGCATCTGCATGTCCTAGCCATGTAATGAGGTTCTGCTGCTCCAGGCCATGAGCAATCGCTTTTTGGTTCTCTGCTGTCGTTATCACAATGGTAGGAAGCCCCAGGCACAATCGTTCCCAGCTCGTCGTCCCGGAAGCACCGATTGCAAGATCCGCCTTCGCCATTAGGGATGCCAGAGATGGAAGGTTACTATGGAGGTAAATATTTGGCCTATTCGCAGTCTTATCCAGGATAACGCTATAAAAAGGGGATTTTTCTGATATGACCGCATCAACCTTGATATCCGGATGGTTCAACTCCATCACTGCGGAGAGAGCCATTCCGGTCAGATTATTCTGGTCTACCCCGCCAAAAAAGATAAGAATTCGCCTGATCGGTCCTTCACGGGGGGGGATCCTATCATGCAGTTCTGCATAAATCGGCTGAAGCAGGGCATACTCCGGTCCTAGCATCTTCCCACATGAGGAAGGGACCTTATCATCGTACCTTGTTTCCATCCCTTCAACCAGGTTTTGATCCAGAAGGAGATCGCAGTCATGCACCCGGTCAGCAAGATCATCGATGACAAAGATTTGGGAAACATAGGCCCGGAGTTGCTTT
>NZ_JAIWNS010000284.1 GCF_020216685.1 Methanospirillum hungatei
GCTGATGTACGATATGGCATGATCCCTTTTTGTCCGAATGTGGGATTTTTTGGAGCATTATCCTCAATGAAGTACTGGGCCTCTATTCTTTCAGGGCCTTTGAGAGAAGGATGGAGGAATGATCTCTGATGACCGGAGTTATAGATCCTGACATCCTAACCGGAATGATACTGGGTGCTGAGGGTATTCCAGATATTATGGTAATTTTAAACGGTCCGACCGGATGTAAATTTTACCATGGGCATATTGCACATCTCAAGAGGAACGATTCTGATATTTCTAATCCATATCTTCGCCCTGAACCATGGTTTTTCGGACAATCACGAATTCCTTGTACGTATCTTGACGATCAGGATTACATCTTTGGCACTCAGGATAAACTTAAAGAGATCCTGACCTACATGAAAACCCGGTGGAGCGGTCTTATCGTCCTTATCAACGCTCCTGGTGCTTCACTCATCGGAGATGATCTAAAAAAATTAATTACTATTTTGGAGTTGGAAGAAAGATGTATTCCTGTTGAAATACCTGGATATTCACTTTCAGCACCTACCGGAGTTGACAGAATACTGGTCAGGATTCTTGAACATTTACACCCTTCAGGTAAACCTGTTCATAAAGTAAATCTTATCGGCTTATCGATTCTTCAGCGATATTGTGAAGGAACAAAAAAAGAATTATCATATCTCCTTGAAAAATCAGGAATCTCCGTCCTTTCAACTCCGGGAGCAGGATCAGACACTGAAAACCTCATTGCATCATCCGGAGCATCCCTCAATGCCATAGTATTTCCAGAATATGCAATTGAAACTGCAAATTATTATGCAAATTCCTATAAAATCCCTTTTATTTTTCCAAAAGATGGGGCCCCGGTAGGCTTTGATGCAACAAAATCCTGGATTATGGATATCTGCAGGGCTTTTGGGACTGATACTAATTTTTTAATTCAAGAGATTCATTCTGCAAAAAAAACCGCTGCGAGAAGTATTGCCCGTTTAAATGCAGTATCAGGCATTCCCCGTGGTTCGAGATTTGCTATACGAGCGGAAAGTTCCTTTGTACTTCCATTAGTAAAATGGCTCTATACATACCTTGGTATGATCCCTGTAGGAATAGACCTTACCGATGGCTCATGCCAGGTATATTCTGACGAACTCAGGCTTTTCCTTCAGGAGAATCATCTTATTCAGTACCTGGGGATTTTTCCTGGAAAAGACCCGGATATTATTTTTACTGATGGGGCAACAGGCAATCTGATGAAAAATCAAGGTATTTGCAGAGGGTATGTTGATATTTCTCATCCACCATCTGGAAAAATTGAAATAATACCGAAAACGATATTTGGAATTTCAGGTTCACTTATGCTTATTGAAGAAATCATAAATATTCTACGTTGATATTCTTTTTTGAGGATCTGTCGAAGATTCAAGGTTACTCTCAATTGATAAGTATATAGATTGGAGTAATCCGAGTGTTTCTTCATCAGGACACCACATTCCGCGATCCACTGCTTCAAGTAATCTGCCAGACATATGCCTGAGTGCATACGGATTATCTTCCAATAACCATTCCCGACAGGAATCATTAAAGAGAAATGTTTCAGCCAGTGACTGGTACTGCCATTCTTCAAGGACATCAGCAGTAGCATCCCATCCAAAAGCAAAATCAAAAAGGGAAGTTAATTCCTGTGCTCCCCGATATCGGTGAGGTTTCAGACCTTCCAACCATTTTGGATTCTCAATACGACTTCTAAACAGAAATTTACTTTCTTCCTCGATCGTTCGGATGACGGGTTTGTCAGGATCAGAACTATCTCCCACAAACGAAACAGGATCTTTTTCGCCATACGCTTTGGTAACTGCTATCATACCACCATGATACATAAAATCATCATCATTATCTAATATATCAAGTTCTCGTGAATTGTGGTTTTTTACCGTTACATCTAGGTTAGAGAGAAGAGTCCGGAAAAGATCCTTCATTGCCTCCCCCTTATACTTGCGCCCATATACATGACCGCCCCAGTCCAGATATGTATCTGCAAGATCCTGCCTTATTTCCCATCCGGATGAAATAATTTTATCTGCAACTCCTGCTCCATACGTCCCAGGAGGACAGCCAAAAATCCTGATCAATGCCCGAGATCTGGCCTCTTCAGGCCCCATTCCATTTTTCAGCGATTCAAGCAGCGATTTACGAAGATGAGATGCAAGATAATTCTCTTCGTCCTTTTCATCGAGGGTTGCAATCATCTCAACTCCTTCATCAATCAATTCGACCAGACCCGGGAAAACATCACGAAAGAGGCCGGTTATCCGAAGAGTTACATCTATTCGTGGCCTTTTCAGATCAGATAATGGAATAATTTCAAGACCCGTTACTCTTCCCCCATATGTTGACCAAAGAGGACGAAGACCCATAAGCCAGAGAAGGTACGCAATATCATCCCCTCCGGTTTTCATACTGTCGGTCGCAAAAATAACAATTCCAACATTTTCAGGATAAACACCTTCATCCCTGACATACCGTTCAATCATCTGATCAGCCATTTTTTTTCCAATGGCAAAAGCAGCAGGTGTCGGGATTATGGCCGGGTCAATAGAGTAAAAATTCCTGCCCGTGGGGAGTATATGGGCATTTCCCCTGGTTGGAGGACCTGATGGACCAGGAGGAACATACCTGCCATTGAGCCCTGCGAGCAGGTTATTCATCTCATCAGTGGTCTGTTCAAGGTTAGGGACAATATTTGTACAAATCTGATGAAGTGTTTTGTTCAGATCTGAATCATTGCATAAATCCCGAGTAATATCAGGGATTTTATCAGGATTACATCCTATTGCAATAATACTTCGGATTAAATCAAATGAAAGTGTATCGATATCATCGAGTAATGCACCATTCGGTTTTTGGAAAAACTCGTTCCAACCAGAAGGATTTTCCTGTAGCTCGGAAAGTAGAAGGCCCATAGATTTCCCAATGGATTCACGAAGTGAGGGTATTGTTCCATTTTTCATTCGTGTCAGGGCGTAGAGCATTTCTGAAAATCTCTCTCCCTGGGGGGATAAACCGAAAATATGAAGGCCATCTTTTATTAAAGAATCCCTGGCAGTACATAGGTAATCATATAGTGATCCCAGCGATCCTGCCAGGTTTTCCGGAGTTGACAGAGAGATCTGAAGATCAGAAGCAAGATTTGTCTCTTCAACTAATCGTGTTATCTCTTTAAGAATTTCCAAAGCCTTTACATCATCACGGTTCTTTTCTGCACGGAAATAATCCTGAATAAATATCGTAAGATCCTCAAGATTACCATATCCTCCTGCACGAGTCATGGCCGGGATGAGGTGATCCAGGATAACGGCTGAAGATCGTCGTTTAGCCTGTATCCCTTCCCCTGGATTATCTATAATATATGGATACAGGTGTGGAATATCTTCAATCATCAAATCCGGATAACATGTTGATGACAGCCCCACACTTTTGCCTGGAAGCCA
>NZ_JAIWNS010000285.1 GCF_020216685.1 Methanospirillum hungatei
CGGGACCCATTCCTGGATCACTGAATTTCGGGACATTGCAACTATTGATGAACCAAAAGTGTATCATGAACTTATTCTGAATCTTGAGGGAGTGCGCAAATACCAGGCGTTCTTTACCATTGGTGAGCGGTTGCTTACGATGTCCACATCTGGTTCCAGGCCGGATAAATCGTTCATATACAAGCTTCTCCGTGATACCGGCGGGGATATCTACCAGGTTTTTACTCTTCTGGATTTATTTACCAGGGTAGCGGATGATGCTGATTATGTTCATCTTCTGGACATTGTGCTGCAAATGGAACCGGATATCGCACGAAAAACCGTGATACGGAAAGAGATGGAGGGATTTCTCGGACCACAGCCTCCATTTGACTATGTATAGGTATAATCAGGAGTATCTATTAAACGAAATGACGGAAAAAACTTTCCACATCTTTCTTTTCTGTCACGGGCAGTAATCACCTATGTATCATCTCCATGAATCTTCACAAACAGGGAGATTTCTCTCCCTTCTTTAGTAATATATCCATTGGCGAAGATATTCCCCCCATTATCCAGATGGACACCATACAGCAATCCTGATCCAAATGCCTCAAAAGTCATCACCCCGTGCTCTCCAAAGGACAGATCAGGCCGGCCATCAGGAGTATACCGGAGAAGAACCGGATATCGTTCCCCATGCACCTCGGTTGTCCCTGCTATGATTATCCTCCCGTCATTCAAAATCTCCTGCCCCCAGGCATAATCATATCCAGGGCCATGATAGATAACAATGCCACCATCTCCAAATGCAGCGTCAGGAACCCCCTGACTTGTATACTTGAGAAGAATGATATCATAAGAGCCATCCTGGTCTGCTACTGCTCCGGTGACCAGAATCTCGCCGTCCGGTGTTATACTGACCCAGGTTCCATAATCCGGACCACATGCCTCTCCCTGATAGAAGACTGTCCCATTTATCCCGAATGATTCATCAAGCGATCCGTCCTTCAAAAGCCGGACCGTTACGATTGAACTGTTGGTATCTCCTTTTCGGACTGCTCCACCGGTCATGACCGCATGTTCCTCAGCATCCAGGGCAATCCCAAATCCATACCGGTCACCTTCGCCAGAGATATTGAGCACAAAAAGCCCGTTATCAGCAAATTCCGGATCCGGTACTCCATCCGGAGTGAGGCGTATGGCAATCATCTCTTTATGAATGCTTGAGTTCATCTCACCGGTGATCAGAATATTTCCGTCATTTTGGACGACGATTCCACGAGCAGAATCTGTTCCATTCCCTGGCCCTGCATATCTGAATACCCCGTCCTCTCCAAATGTCATATCCAGCTCTCCATCTGGGGAATATCGGAGGACCAGAATGTCAGGGTCATGACCATTATGCTCCCTTCCGGCGACCAGGATTCTCCCTTCATTGTCATGGACAACCCCGAATGCATAATCATCCTTTCCCGCACTGCCAGCCCAGGTGACCATCCCGTTTTTACCAAATGATGGATCTCTCCTTCCATCAGGAAGATACCGGAGAAGGAGGATATCCTTTTGCATGGAGGTATTTGTTGTCCCACACAGGACCATATTCCCATCCGGCAATACCTCAATCTCAATGCTCCGGTCCTGCTCTCCACCAGGTGACTGCCAAAGATAGGCACAGGACATATATCGCCCGCTGACAACCACATACTCCTGCCCGTCACTTCCGGTTACGAGCCGGTAATAAGCTTTTTTAGGATAAATCCCATTTCTGGCCGGATGAGTGTAGACATAATGAACCCAGCCGCTCCCATTCGCTCTGGCACCACTGAATATCTCGTCATGATACCGTTTCCCGGTGATATCCGTCTTTCCTAAAGATGTTGTTCCGACGAGGAATGGATCAGCAGCATGGGCAACTACTGTTCCTGTTGAATCATAGACAAAGACATAAAGGCCAGGGTTATCAGGATCTTTATATGGGGCATCTCCTGAATTAATCCGGATAATCGTATCAGGTGTATTCGTGCTGATTGCATCACAGGTCAGGTTTACCAGATCGGTGACCATCTGCGGGGTGATGTCAGCCTCATGACACTCAACCGGGATATATCGGTAGAGGATCTGTGCATACTCAGACACCCCTGATCCGGGCTGGATTTGCCGCATTTCCCATATGGTCTGATTTACTGCAGATACAAATGCCGGATCAGTGGCCGGATGAAAGGCAATATACTCATCGACGGTTGCAATCTCCATGAACGGGGTGAATAACTCCGGGTTTTCTGCATACCGGTTAATCATCCGTCTTCCGGCTATTTCCCCATAACTCCATACATCAGCCGTTCCATTCTCAACCATGGCAACCGCCTGCTCTGGAGTGTCAGCAACGATGATCTGATCAGGATCTGCACCGGCATCAATTGCAAGTTGGAGGCTGCTGTCATTCCTGATTGCCGCTATCCGGTACGATGTGATGTCTGCGGACGTGAAATGAGTGTCATGACCAGCAACACCAAACAGGACTTTTTTATCAGTATTCAGAGGGCCTGCCCATGCAAACAGAGATTCACGTTCTGGTATCCGGGCGGTGGTGAAAAGAAGAGTATTATTCCGTGACAGGGTGGTCTCATACGCTTCAGCCCAGGAACGGGTGTGAAAGGATTCACGGGAGATATTCAGATCCATATGTTGGAAGGCTGATTCAATTATATCAACGGAAATCCCCTTTAACTGGTTGTCTTCAAGGTAGTTGTACGGGGCATACTCCTCGGTCAGGATGAGAAGGTCAGAAGGGACAGGAACTGCCGCGATACCGATGAATGGAATTATATTTAAAATGAGGAGAACAAAAAGGAGAGTTTTTTTCGTATGCATACCAGAATATTCATCTGTATTCATATATAGGATTCTGCAGCATCAACTTTCATTGAGCCGGAACAAAGAGTAAAAAATTAAAACGCCCTATGATCCATGAGAACATTTCCCCTGATAGGTCCGCTAGAGACATGAATTACAAAGAATTCCCAGATATAAATAAAAATTTCTCAATTCTCATCACGAATGGACTTACGAGTGAAGGAAAGAGGGACATTTTAATCAACCATTCCGGCATTATCGAAGACATTGGGAAAGACCTTTCTAATTCGTATAAAAATGAGGCAGAAATAGAGATAAACGCCGAAAATATGAGTGTTTCGCCGGGGTTTGTGAATCTCCATACCCATGCATCAATGACCCTTCTCAGGGGATATGCAGATGATATGTGTTTTAGCCAATGGCTGAATGAGAAAATTATTCCTGTCGAGGGAAAAGTAACTCCAAGAGATGTATATAACGGGACAAGACTTGCATGTCTTGAGATGATCCGCTCCGGAACCACTACATTTCATGACATGTATTTTTTTACAACCGAATCAGCACGGGCTGCACATGACATGCACATGAGGGCAGTTATATCTTTTGG
>NZ_JAIWNS010000066.1 GCF_020216685.1 Methanospirillum hungatei
CATGATCCCGCACACCATATAACCGGCCGGCCGTGATCACCTGATCTGATGATGGATCATGCCCTGCTTCATTGTATTCTGCTCTTATTTCTGCTATTGTGTGTGAACGCCTGAACTCATGAGGATACATCGGTACCCCGGCCTCGATAAGCTGCTGACGTTTCGCCAGTCTTTGATCATCAAACTGAATAGATGGATTATCCTGCATGAAAAACTCCGAGATTTCAGGTGTTATAAGAGGTCGATATGTTCCCCATATCCCATGCCCTGATCTAAACTCTCTACATATTGCCCGGCACGGTATATATCAGCACGGAAAGAAGGAGAAGGGATCTCTTATACTCTTCTTGAAAAGAGGACCAGTACAAGAGCCAGAACTGCGATGATCACCGGTATAGCCGGCCCCGGAGTCCCCTCTGCCTTTTCCGGTTCGGGCGTGAGGACCGTATTTACCTGCAGCACCTGACCTGGGATCAGTTCTACCTGTGATGAGTAGTCCTGGTATCCTGCAAGGAACAACCGGTAGGCATGTTTCCCTGCGCAGACGGTGTCTATGGTTGCCGGCGTAACCCCGACAAAGGAGCCGTCAATGTATATCTCTGCGCCGGCTGGTTCGGTGTTCAGGATAAGTTTACCACAGTCCTGCGGCATGGGACTTGGGTTCAGTCTGGCTGATACCGGCGTTACCTCACCTGCCCGTACATCTACCAGTGTTGAGTAGTCCTCGTAATTTCTGATACTCATGTAGACTTTATGCTGGCCCGGACTCATACCGGTCAGTTCAAGCGGCCTGCCGGTCTCTGTCGTTCCTCTGAACTGATCATCCACAAATACTGATGCTCCGGGAGGATCTGATGTGATGACAAGTGCCCCGTCAGATGTTTTTGTCACCGGTTTTAAGGCTGTTTCAATGACTGTTACCTGACGGTTGCTGACCACTACCCATTGCTCGGAATCTTCAAACCCCGCCTTTGTTATGAGGACACGACGTTTTCCAGGCGGGATATTTCCTATCACTGTGTTCGTGGTCCCTGAATAAACCCCATCTACATACACCGATGCTCCGCCAGGGGTAGTACTGACCTGCAGGGATCCTGCCCCAGAACGGATCGTCATATTCGCATGAAGCCTGGTCACCTGGCCGGGAAGAACATCAATATTGACCACATAGGGCTCAAACCCGGAGAGAAACAGAGAGACCAGATGTGTCCCGGTGCTGATATCCCGGTATGTCCAGGGTGTCATCTGACCCATGCCATTATCCACCGTGACTAAAGCTCCTGAAGGAGAAGATGTAACGTCAAGAGTTCCAAAGGGAGAGACCGGGATTAATGAGACTTTTATGGGAACTACCTGACCGGCAGCAGGGGTTCCTGCAATATTCTGCTCCCATATCTCATATCCCTGCATCATAACCCGGATCCGTGTCCCATCCGTCTGATTACGGGCAGGTATCAGAACCGGAGTTTCTCCCATAAACTGTGAGCCGATAAAGACATCTGCCCCCTCAGGAACTGATGTCACTTCAAAATATCCTGTTTTCTCTTCTGCCATTGCAGCAGGAAACAGAATACAGCACATACAGATGCAAAATAATGAAACCCAGATTCTAAAGCTCTGAAACACATAAATCTGCATATTGAACATATCAGTATTCGTCAGGCCAGATAATAGAAGATGTGATTGACCAGAGAGAGGACCCTCAAGAGCCTTATATTTCATGGATACATAGCTCATCAAACAGGAAAGTATCCTGAAGAGGGGCTTTTGTCTGGTCTTCAGATCCGGGGGATCTGTCAAATGGGGTGCATAAAGGTACTTGTTTTGTGTGTGGTACTTGGGTATATCTGCCTGAGCTCATGCGCTATGAAGACAGATACTGCATCCCTGACATCTTCTTTTGATGACTCAACCATAGTCACCTGCGTTGGCTCCCTGCAGACCGAAGGGGATCTTCTGGTCAGAAGTAATGGCATTCGGGAAGTATTTGGTGCATCAGGAAAAGGCATTAAAGTTGGAGTCATCGGAAACGGAGCCGAGTCCCTGGAACTGTCCCAAAGGATGGGAGAACTGGGACCGGTAACCCTGTATGAGAGAGGGACCGGAGATGAAGGGACGGCAATGCTTGAGATCATCCATGACATTGCACCTGATGCAGAACTCTGTTTTCATGCGTATGGAGGAAATTCAGACGAATTTAAACGAGCTGTCTCTACACTGGCTGATGCCGGATGCCGGATCATCTGTGATGACCTCTGTTTTTTCAGGCAGCCATTTCTCGAAGATGGAGATGTTGTAGATCATATCAGAGAGGTCCTGAAATCTCATCCGGATTGCATCTATGTTACCGTTTCAGGCAATTTTGCTTCACTTCATTATCAGAAGCCTTGGAAACCGGGCTTTAGTATCGGACCAGAGCAGACGGTCCATGACTTTGGTGATGGATACTCTGCAATTCCCATGATCCTCAAACCTGATGATGAGGTCATCATTACCTTACAATGGGATGATCCATGGGGAGGGGCGGTTCATGACTATGACCTCTTCCTTACCGATCCAGGGAAAGGGGAGGTCGTTGCAACGAGTATGAATATCCAGGAGGATACCGGAGAGCCGTTTGAACATCTGGTCTACAGAAATGAGATGAACGAATCCAGGCGGATATCATTGTCAATTATACGAAACGGTGAAAATATCACGCCGAATATTCTTGAAATGTATATCAGGAATATCGATCCACGCCAGGTTGAATCAGAGATCGTAAAGGATCCAGTTGATTCCATTTTTGGCCACGCGGCACTTGAGGAAGTGGTAACAGTCGGATCGGTCGGGATCGAAACACCGTATTTGATTTCACCGGATTCATCCCAGGGGCCGGTTACTATCCGGATACCTGAACCATCCAGACGGTGGAAACCGGATATCTGTGCACCGACGAATGTACAGGTCAGCGGTGCCGGAAGTTTCCCGGTTCCTTTCCCCGGTACAAGTGCCGCAGCACCCCATGTTGCCGGAGTCATCGCACAATTACTGAGTTCTTTTCCTGATGTGTCACGGGATGATCTCTTGAAAGCATTGTATTCAAATGCGTTTGATCTGGGAGAACCGGGCTGGGACCCTACCTATGGATATGGGTTGATAGATGCTGTAAAAGCGTTTCAGTTCCTGTTGGAAGGCAGAAATCAGTAAACCGGCTATTATAATCCATTGTCATGGGATACTCTAATCACTCCGGTCCCGGGCTTGGATAGTATACACCGAACGAATCTGCATCTCAAGATGTTCTTTTGGAAGTGCCCCTGAAACTCTATGAATAATCGTGCCATTCTGAAAGAAAAACAGGGAGGGTATAGCGGATATTCCAAACTGATATGCAATCTGCTGATTTTCATCGGTATTACATTTGGCAAACCGGATTCTTCCGGCATATTCTGCCGCCAGCTGTTCGATAACCGGAGCTAGCATCTTGCAGGGGCCACACCAGGGAGCCCAGAAATCAATGATAATATTCGGGTTTTCACGGATTATCCTGGAAAAATTATCCTGCGTGACAATAAGAATTCCTTCACGGGCCGATGGCGGGGTCATTATGCGCTGTTTGATCTCCTCCATTCTTTTTGCCCGTAACCGCTCAAGTTCCTCATCCATAGATGATGATTGGCCGGGTGTTGGTTTAAAAATTCGCATCAGAGAAACGATAGATATATATCTCCATCCGATAGACATTCATATCCACTTTTAGCGAGGTGGGGTAGTCAGGATATCCCGACGGGCTCATAACCCGTAGACCGATGGTTCAAATCCATCCCTCGCTATACTTCTTTTCAGGTATTCTTCGTATGATTCCTGATATTCACCAGGATTGCATTCAGGTAATCAGGAAGGCAGGCCTTTTAGAGAATATCTATTCCCTGAGAAAGAGAAATCTCATCATCAAAGATTGTGATAGTATATCCTGTTTTTATGTCACCCTGGATGATCTCCGTCAGGTTATCATCTGGGATTGTTCCAAAGATACTGATATCGATGATGAGATAAAAAAAGAACTCATAATTCACCTGAAAAATACAGGTGCCTGTGCAGGATATCGAATTATCGGTAGTACCATCAGTCAGGTAATAAACGGGCAGAAAAGAGACCCTGAATTTTCCAATATAATAAAGCCCCTTCCTGAACTCATCCAAACAGGAATACTCTGTGAATCTGTTGATATTTCTGAATCTCTGGACAGATATCTGGATGCCATACACAAGACATTGTCCGGGGTTTTTTATCGGACCTATGGAGAGAGTGATCGGGAGAGACGGGAACTCCTGGTCCTTTCCGGCATTCTGAAAACCGTTACAGAGAAAATTTTGGAAATCTGCGGCATTGATTTTAATACGGTCCCTGAAGATTCCTGGATCTGTCATCTTGTGACGTGTGGATCTGCTATCCCTGGGTATCTGAAAGACGAACCTCCATGCTTTCCTGATCCGGTTACTCATTCCATGATGGTACGAGAAGGGTGCTCTCTCCCGGTTCCTGAACCTATCAGGATACATCTTATAGACCCGGTCATTCTCGTTCGTGCGGTCAGCCGTCTGATGACGCGGGTCAGAGATCAGAACACGCGAAAGAAGGATTATATTGCCAGTACCTGCGATATCTCATCTCTTATCTCATCCCCGGTCTTTTTCCATGTCATCCGGTGCTTGAAGGAATCAGAAGGAACTCATGCCATCGTTGATCCGCAATCGGGCAATGGTGAATTATTGCTTCTTCTTCTCAGATCACATGCCGGAAAAGAGGATTCTCCCCATGATCGGTTCAACAGAATTGCAGATACTGTCTTCTGTTCAGAACCCTCGTTTTCGTCGGTTATGCTGACCAGGTTCGGGCTGATACTCCATGCAATCGATGGTAATTTCCTGCACCCTGACCTCTTTCAGCCCTGTAAGAAAGAACAGATGGATATCTTCCGGTCGCATATCAGGGTTGGAAATATCCTCTTTTCCAAAGAGATTACGAATGAATATCTCTCAGTACACGAAGCACAGGCAGCCGTTCATTCGCTAAGACCATCTGATGAAGACTGGCTGGATAGGATATCTCGTCCTGCCATGCTGATCACCGCTCCATGCAGACAAAAAGCCATGAAAGATCCGGAAGTACACCAGTACCTGTGTAAACACTTTTCATCCTACTCCTATGATGCAATGACTGCATTGTATACTGCAGAATATGCAATCAGGAAAGAACACCAGTCATTTATTCTTCTCCCGTCAGCATGGCTTTCTGATATGCATGCCAGACCATTCAGGAAGATGATCCGGAGAAGCAGAGTAACTCATATCATCCTGGATGAACACTCACCTGGACAGGACCTGTCTGATACATGGTCATGCATCTGTGCAGGGATTTTTTCACCATCAATCGGGATCACCCGATTTACCACGAATGGAACTATGGTATCATATCATCTGAACCGGGATGATCTGCCTGGAGAAGATGGGTGGAACCTTGAAGATCCATTGGAGAGAGTCATTCTGAACTATCTCCTCAAAGATTCGGTATCACTCTCTGAGTACTGTCTTGGAGGCCTCTATACCCCGGAAGACCTGTCTGAATATAACCATGAGGGGTCTTGGATATCACTAAAAGACACCACGGACGGTCTGCTGATTACTTCAGGAGATACTTATGAGAAGGCTGCAGATATCATCATCAAGGGCCCGGATGAATACCTTGAAAGCCTGCTCGGATCACCCCTGATCAGGTGGTATTGCAGATATATGAGTAAAAACCAGCCTTCTCTCCATCCGGAACACCTCATCTCTGCTATCCCGGTTCATCAGCCTGACTGGTATTGCCCTGAAGAGAGGGAGCATGTCAGGCAGATAACCAAATCTTTCCATGAACGAGCCTTTCTCATACAGAGGCGTGAGTATGCCAGATCTTTTCATGACAAAGAGAGAATCGGAAAAAAACTTCAGCAGATTGAAGAGGAGATAAACTTTAGGGTGTGTTCCTTGTACCAGATCCCAAAAACCCTGCAGGACCGGCTGCTCACAGGAGAGGGGAATGATTCATCACTTCCTGAGATGATCATCTCTTCATGATTATCAGGCAGTTTTTCATCCCTGGGATTGCTCACAGCTCATACCTTCTTGGCGGGGTATCCTCCGGCATGATCATCGATCCGGCCAGGGATCCGGATATCTACATTCAGGCTGCTGATGAAGAAGGATTTAAAATTACCGGGATTCTTGAGACACATCTGCATGCAGATTTCATATCAGGTCACCTCGATCTCCATGAAAGAACCGGGGCACCAATCTATGCTCCAAAGAGTGCCCAATGCGCATTTCCCCATATCCCGGTCAGTGAGGGTAGTACCATAACCCTTGATGACTGTTCCATCTCTGTCATCGAGACACCAGGTCACACACCTGAGCATGTGAGCTATATTGTTACTCATTTGAGCAGGGGAGATGACCCGGCTGCTCTTTTTCCCGGTGATACCCTTTTTGTGGGTGATGTCGGAAGGCCGGACCTCTTTCCCGGACGTGCTCATGAACTAGCATCAGCATTGTATGACTCCCTGCATGAGAAGATCATGAAACTGCCTGACTATTGTGAGGTATACCCCGCCCATGGAGCCGGATCATTTTGTGGGAGATCATTATCCGCAAAACGGACGACAACCATCGGCTATGAACGGAGATTTAACCAGATTCTCCAGATTCAGGATAAAGAGGCATTCATACATGAACTTACAAAAAATATGCCCCCCTCTCCGGATCACTTCAGCCGGTGCTCTGATGAGAACCGAAGGGGTCCTGCTCTTCTCTCAACATTACCACCAGTCAGGGGAATCAGCCCACGGGCCGGAAAGGACCTCCTGACACAGGGGGCATGTGAAGTGCTTGATACCAGACGATACGACGCCTTCGGATCTGCCCATATCCCGAAGAGCTGGAATATCGACGGTGAGATGAATTTTTCAACCTTCACCGGGTGGGTAATCCCTCCTGACAGGGATATTCTGCTCGCTGTTCATCGTCCTGATGAGATCCCAAAGATAACCCATATGCTTCACCGGGTGGGTATCGATCGGATTACCGGGTATCTCGAGGGAGGAGTGTGGGGATGGGCTCTGGCCGGACATGAACTGGATCACGTCCAGACGATATCTGTTCATGAACTTGATGCGTTATTGAAGGGCGATACAGATCTCGTGGTTTTGGATGTGAGAACGGGAGCAGAGTATGCCGGGTACCATATTCCCGGATCCGTGAATATTCACTGGCCTGATCTCCGGACAAGGTACACAGAACTATCCAGGGAGAAGCGGATCGCCGTTCTGTGTGCAACCGGGGCGAGATCATCCATGGCCTGTAGTATCCTGAAGAGAAACGGTTTTTCAAACATTCTCAATGTGGCCGGCGGGTATACCGGATGGATTGCAGGAGGCTTTCAGTAACCGGAGTGGTCACTTTTTCTTTTCCATATATTCCTGAATCTTCTTCTCCTCCCACTCTTCTCCGAGCACCTTCTCATCTCCAAAGACATCATACGCCTGCCATATCAGAGCAATTCCCCAGAAGATGGTCACCCAGTAAAACCACAGACTATCCGGGCTTATTAGGAAATTTATCGCGATGAGAATGGCATTTATGACTATATAAATTCCAAGGTGGTGATAAAATCCCCGGAGTTTAGTAACTTTCCTTTTTGCTTCATGATACTCTTCGCTCTGGTCCATATTAAGATATTTACCGGGGAATTAAGAAAATTTTCTAAGAAACAGCGCTGAATTTCTTATGCCCTGAAGAGACGGCAGTATTATTTTGGAACTTCAGAAGAAATAACACAATCACTGAACAAAAATCGACAGGCCTGGACCGGGAATTGAACCCAGATCGAGGGAACCACAATCCCTTAGGATAGCCATTACCCCACCCAGGCAGGTTGCACCATATATGTTATCAGGGAGATGACTTGAACTTATCCACTCTCTGGCACTGACATATCAGGATAACCCTCAGTATGATTGACCGTACCTAAGAGGTATTGTGAATGATTATTAGCCGTGACCACTGATGTGTACCACATTATCAGATCCTCTTCCCGGAAGGATATCTCCTGTTTTCAAATAGCACCGGGAATGGACAACAGAATAGGTGTGGTGGTGGAAAGGTGGGAAAAAAAGCAGTAAAGAAAAGTAAAAACGAAGGAGATACACCCCATATCAGGACTCCAATCGTCTGCGTCCTCGGGCATGTGGATCATGGGAAGACATCTCTTCTTGATCGGATCAGAGGATCCTCAGTCGTCGCCGGAGAGGCAGGAGCAATCACCCAGCATATCGGTGCAACCATTGTCCCGATAGATTCGATCATGAGCATGAGTGGTGGAATGAAGAGTCTGAATATCAGCATTCCCGGACTCCTTTTCATTGATACGCCAGGGCATCATGCATTCACCACCCTTCGGGCACGGGGAGGTGCACTTGCTGATATGGCCATTGTGGTTGTGGATATTACCGAAGGTTTTCAGCCTCAGACTATCGAGGCGATCCAGATCCTCCGCAATTGCAAGACCCCGTTTGTGGTCGCTGCAACCAAACTTGACCGGATTCCTGGATGGAGATCCACAGAAAAATCTCCATTTCTAAAGAGTTTTGCTGCTCAGAATGAACGGGTAACTCTCCTCGTTGAGACAAAGGTCTATGACATCGTTGCCACTCTTGCAGAGCATGGATTCTCATCAGAACGGTTTGACCGGGTATCTGATTTCGCAAGAAACCTGGCGATTGTCCCGGTCAGTGCCCATACCGGTGAAGGAATTCCAGACCTTCTGATGGTTCTCATTGGTCTTGCACAGCGGTACATGGAAGAGGCCTTGACCCTTACTGTTGACGGACCTGGATCTGGAACCGTCCTTGAAGTGAAGGAAGAGAAGGGTCTTGGTGCCACAATCGACGTCATATTATTTGACGGAACCATCCGGGTTGGTGATGAGATAGCAATCGCAACCACAGAAGGGGTTCAGACGACAAAGGTCAGATCTCTTCTTCAACCAAGACCTATGCAGGAGATCCTGGTTGAAGACAGGTTCTTACGGGTGAAAGAAGTCGTCGCCGCAGCCGGAGTAAAGGTCAGTGCCCCCGGACTTGACCAGGTCATTGCCGGATCTCCGGTGCGGGTTATCGGTGATGATCCTGAAGGGGTGAAGACCAGTATTGCAAAAGAGATGACCGAAATAAATGTCAGTCTCTCTCCGGAAGGTCTGATCATAAAGGCAGATACTATAGGGGCGCTTGAGGCATTGTGTAAGGAATTAACCGCGCATGAAATACCGGTCATGCGGGCTGAGGTTGGCCAGGTCAGCAGGCATGATGTTATCGAGGCTGAAACGATAAAAGATCCCCTGTACAGGGTATTAATCGCATTCAACACCCCGGTCCTTCCTGATGCCCAGGATCTCCTGAAAGAACCGGCATATGCAGAGATGATCCAGTTCTTCTCAGGGAATGTTATCTATCACATTCTTGAAGATTACCTGGAATGGAGGAATAATCTTAAGAGGATAATGGACCAGAAGCGGTTTGAAAAAATAATCTTCCCCGCAAAAATCCTTGTTCTTCCCGGATGTGTCTTCAGGCAGAATAATCCTGCAGTGGTCGGGGTCAGGATCCTCTCAGGAACTCTCCGGACCGGTGTGAATCTGGTCAGAAGAGATGGTAAAAAGGCCGGAACGCTCAAATCAATGCAACTAAGAAAGGAAAACATCCAGGAGGCACATGCCGGAGATGAGGTCGCAATCTCCATTGAAGGTGCCACGGTTGGCAGACAATTTGACGTCGAGGATGAACTGCTTGTGGGTATTCCGGAACGGCACGTAAAAGTTCTTGAGACTGAGATGCTCTCTCACCTGAACGAAGATGCAAAGGAAGTGTTGAATGAATACACCCGGCTCTTCCGTAAGGAGAATCCCTTCTGGGGGAAGTAGAATT
>NZ_JAIWNS010000067.1 GCF_020216685.1 Methanospirillum hungatei
ATTAAGGATATATACCAACCTGTATGGAGACTTCTCAGCAATGTCTGAGTGATGGGTATCCGATCGGTCGAAGAATAAAAAAATTGCAGCGGTCGTTGAATTCCAAAGTAGGTGATTATTATGGTTGATTTTAAGGTAGTCCTTTCAGATCCGGCAACCGGCAAGGCATATAATATTGATGCCAGTGGTGCAGGTGCCGGCTCTTTTATAGGCAAGCGTATCGGTGATGAGATTGATGGTGCTGCACTCGGGTTTGACGGATACAAGATCCGGATCACCGGTGCATCTGACCGGAACGGAACCCCGGCAAGAAAGACCCTTCAGATTGCCGGACGGCGGAAGGTCCTCATGGCAGGCGGTGTCGGATTTCACCCACGTGTAGATGGCGAGCGCCGGAGAAAAATGGTCCGTGGTGCAGAGATCACCCAGGACTTTGTTCAGATTAATGCGATCGTCGCAACCCAGGGTTCAAAGACCCTTGCAGAATACTTTGCTCCGGCCGAACCAGAAGCACCGGCAGCAGAATAAATATTTTAATCTTTTTTCAGCAGCACCTGTTTTAACGGATCCAGCAGATCGGCAACAGGGATGCCGTGTCTTTTTGCAACAATGACGAGTGCCGCTTCAGGTCTGATATTTCCATCAAAGTCTTCAGTTATCACCTGATTCATCCGGGCAATTACCTCCTCCGGTTCTTTCCGGGTATGACTGGTGATCCGGTCCAGGAGCTGTTCAAAGGGATCATGTGCATCAAATATGGATGATGATGGCTTATACCCGATAGGAATCTGGACCTCTGCGAGATCGAAGAGAGGATAATACATCTCTCCATCTGTTCCGAGAAGTTGCTGCTCTACGCCCCGGTGAATCAGGAGATCAACCTGTTCACGATCCATCCACCGGCGGTCAAAGGCATAATAGTAAATTAATTCGCTTTTTCCAAGCTTTTGAGCCCTGCTATGATAAAAGGGTGCTGCGAGTGCGGTTTTCAGTGTCATGTCAATGTACCGGGGGTGAGAAATTCTGTACCTTTATGTTAGATTCCTGAACTCATCATTCTTTTTTCATTGATTTAAAATTCCCATGGATTGGAGAGATAATACTTTCATCCTATTCTTTTTATCTGCACAAGAGAATATTGGAGGTACACATACTGCATAAGCGGATGGAGATGTGAGTCAGATGAATGGAAAAATCAGATCGCATTACTGTATGCTGCTGATTTGCGTGCTGGTGGGGATTGGTACCATTTCAGTCAGCAGCGTACTGGCAGATACCGGAGGTGTCCCTTCTTCAGCCCCCGGGTATCACCCAGGACTTTTTACATCAGGTCAGGGCGTGAGTATTCCTGCCGTTGTAAACACCTATGAAGGTGGAATTCCGGAGCCTTTTCTAAACCAGGAACAGAACATATCATTCTCGATATACCAAGGAGATCTCTCAACAGGGAAAAAACCATCACTCGTCGGGTTTTTATCTGCAGGAAATCTGAGAGCACCGGTTAGTATCTACGGGCGAATGACAGGAGCTGCCGAGTATCAGTACCTTGCCACCATTATTCCAGATGATCAGGGAATATTTGTCTGGGAGATTCCTGTCAGTTATTATGGATACACTGATTTTCAGGTAAAAACCACCTGAAACCTTTTAAAAAAGAGTTATTCGATCAGAACAGCGTTGATAACGCCATGCTGACCTGGTCTGCTGGTAATCCGTGCACGGCCAAGTTCAGTTCTGATGATTGCACCGCGGGTGAGAAGGTTACGCCGGACATAGTTCGGGTTTGCTGCATTCTCTTCCACAGTCTCAATCTTTACTTTCTTCGTCTCTCCGGTCTTTACATTGCTGATAGCAGCATATTCACACCGGAGTGCCCGGACCTTGTTATTTCCTCCGTAGGTACGGGAAATTTTTCTCCGGTCTATACCAATATGGGTTTCAGCCGGGGCTGACCCGATCTCCCTGCGTCTTTTTCCACGGGACGGGCTGTACCTGCCGCCGGTGGATTTCCGAACAGAACGTCCTTGCCATTGCATAATATCTCATCCTCAAGTATCATTTACCCGGAGTGGGAGAGCCGGGTAAACCACGGAGTCTTATATATATCCCCCGCGCCAGTATATAAGATTCCGCTTAGGACAGGATCTCATCAACCAGGGGATCAATCCCATCGCCAGTCTTCATATTCGTCCTGAATATCTTCATGGCTGGATTGTACCTGAGCATGTCCCGTTCCATCCGGTTCAGGTCTGCACCAACCGCATCGGCAAGATCAATCTTATTCAGCACCGCAATCGTGCAGCCCCGAAACATCATCGGATGCTTGTTGACTACATCATCACCTTCGGTGGATGAGACAACAACAATTCGTTTCTCCGCGCCCAGCAGAAAATCAGTCGGACATACCATATTTCCAACATTTTCAATAAACAGGACATCCACATCATCGAGCGGAAGATGATCCAGGGCATGTTCGATCATATGGGCATCAAGATGACACTCCTTTCCGGTGTTCACATTTTCCGCAGGAATGCCAAGAGCCACAATCCTCTGAAAATCATCATCCCCATACACATCACCTGCAATCGCTGCCGCTTTCAGTCCTCTGCTCTTCAGTTTTGGAACGACCTTCTCGATGAGTGCCGTCTTTCCTGACCCGATGCCCCCGAGCAGATCAAAGGCCCTGACTCCATGGGCATGAAGATGCGCGGCATTTGCTTCAGCCAGCTTTCGGTTGGCTGAAAAAATATCTTTTTCAATGGAGATATCGATATGATGCATACCATAGCATCTCTCCCGCTGGTACTTTATAGGTTCAGATTGCAGATCTGTGAGAATGGATAAGGGAGTAATACTCTATCCCTGTTACTTTGACAGTGAGCTGATGCGGTCAGAGGGGCGCAGAGTCTCCCGTGATACCGGCGTCGCTCATCCTGAACCCGGGGATATCGAACGTATTTTAAAAGCAAATAAATTTTCTTTTACCCGTGAGTCAAAATCCCACCCTGCATACTGGTGGAAACATCAGGGAAGATTTGTCGTAGAATATCCGGGATCAAAGAGTAAACTTATCGCACTTGTCAGTTCGGGACTGAAAAGCGGAGGAAAAAAGAACTGATATGTACGATTTTCACACCCATACACTCCTGTCAGACGGCGACCTCCTTCCAACTGAACTGCTCAGACGGATGCAGGTCCTTGGATACACCGTCGTCGGGATTACAGATCATGTTGATGCCGGAAATATCGATGAGACACTTGTATCATTAGGCCGGGTGGCAAAATCTGCCCGAACCATGGGAATGAGACTGCTCCGGGGGGTTGAGATAACCCATGTCCCACCGGTAGAGATTCCGGATCTGGCCAGATATGCAAAAGAGAACGGGGCAGATCTTGTGGTGGTCCATGGTGAATCCCCGGTGGAACCGGTGATACCAGGAACAAATCATGCTGCTCTCTCCTGTCCTTACGTTGATATTCTTGCCCATCCGGGTCTCATCACCGAAGAGGATGCAGCCCTTGCCAGAAAACACAACATCGCCCTGGAGATCACGGCACGGGGGGGGCATAACCGGACCAACGGGCATGTTGCCAGGATTGCAGAAAAGACCGGATGTCTTATGGTTGTGGATTCAGATGCACATCACCCGGGTGATCTGATGTCAGCACGAGACCGTGAGATCACTGCCGCAGGTGCAGGAATATCCGGTGAATTACTTAAAAACCTTCTCTCTACAGAGGGAAATGAGTTTTATCACCGTTTTCCGTAATACTTAATAATTGTCATAAATATTAAATAGGTCTTATTCGCACATATATAGGTTGCTTATCTTATCTCCGGTGGGGGGATACAGGCATTTTTGGGGGCGATGTATTGGTACGGGCTATTGGAAGAGTAAAAAGTAAATTTGGACATCACATCCTGATCGTTGAATGTGATGCCGCAAAGCTTCCCCGCCTGTACAGCAAAGTTCTTGATAAACGTTGGAAACCAGTGGGGAAACTTATCGATATTTTCGGTAATGTCACATCACCGTACGCTGCGGTATTGACCAATATCGAGGAGCCTTCGCGACTCATCGGCGAGAAGCTCTTTATCAAATAGAGGAAAGAATGTCAGAAGAGATTGAGAAACTCCGGACCCTTCAGAAGGAACGTGAAGCCCTGAAGAACAGGCTGACCGGGAAGGTAACTGAGAAGCAGAAGAAGATTGAGAACCAGACCGAATCTCAATGTCCAGAGTGTGGCAGCAGACAACTCGTTCATGATTATGAGCGGGCTGAACTGGTATGTCAGCAGTGTGGTCTGGTTATTGATGCAGAATTTATCGACCGCGGGCCTGAGTGGCGTGCGTTTGACCATGATCAGAGGATGAAAAGGTCCCGTGTCGGAGCACCGATGACCTTTACCATCCATGACAAAGGTCTCTCCACCATGATTGACTGGAGAAACCGGGACAGTTATGGAAGGGCAATCTCATCCAAGAACCGTGCACAGCTCTACCGGCTCAGAAAATGGCAGCGCCGTATCAGGGTGAGTAATGCAACCGAGCGGAACCTTGCTTTTGCATTATCTGAACTGGACCGGATGGCTTCAGCACTCGGTCTTCCCCGTAATGTCAGGGAGACGGCTGCCGTTGTCTACCGTGATGCCGTTGATAAAAACCTTATTCGTGGCCGGAGTATTGAAGGGGTCGCAGCAGCTGCATTATATGCTGCCTGTCGCCAGTGCAGTGTTCCCCGAACTCTTGATGAGATTGCAGAAGTATCACGGGTATCAAGAAAAGAGATCGGCCGTACATACCGGTTCATATCCCGTGAACTTGGGTTAAAACTCCTGCCGACCTCACCGATAGATTACGTTCCCCGATTCTGTTCCGGGCTCCAGCTGAAAGGTGAAGTTCAGAGCAGGGCTGTTGAGATCCTCAGGCAGGCAGGAGAGCGGGAGCTGACCTCAGGACGGGGACCAACCGGTGTTGCAGCAGCTGCCATCTACATCTCTTCCATCCTTGGCGGTGAACGCAGAACACAGCGTGAAGTTGCAGAGGTTGCTGGTGTGACAGAAGTTACCATCAGGAACCGGTATAAGGAACTGGCAGAAAAACTGGATATTGAGATCATTCTCTGATCTCCTTTTCGGGCTCGTAGATCAGTGGGAGATCGCTGTGTTCGCAACGCAGAGGCCGCGGGTTCAAATCCCGCCGGGTCCATTTCTTTTTGAAAATTAAAAATAAAATTCGGTTTTATTGTCTATGATACCTGCCCGCTCAGGCATCCGATATCAATAACACTCCGAAGTGTTCCAGGAAGGGTATGATGCTGCATGCCTTCAATACCCATGACTGAGAAGTACAGATAGGTTGTATTATCTTCACTGCTGATTTCAGGATCCATCAGCCAGACGCCTGGTTCCATCGTCTCAAGTACCTGCACTGGTGATCCTGAGAAATCAAGGCCGTCTTCAGAGAGAGAGAAGAATATCCGCTGACCTTTGGACTTTGGAGTCGTATCAACATAAAAAATACCAGTTCTCCCGTCCGGGAGGATCAGGACCGCAGGGTCGGTCCCATATCGGATCCTGATACCATCCTCCTTCTTCCAGGAGATACCCATATCATCAGATATTGCACTTTTTATTCCGGAACCAGGGATGCTGTAGTACATCCTGACCGTCCCGTCATCGTAGGTTATTCCAGTCGGGACAGATGGATACCCCGAATTTCCCCCTGTATCCTCACCATCGATGGGGATCTGTTCCTCCCCGGAGAATGATATCCCGTCCTGAGAAGTTACCGAATACAGTGAATGCTGATGACCGACAGTCTGGCGAAATACCATCCGGTATGTCCCGTCAGGAAGGGCAAACACCCATGGTTCGGTCCTGAAAACACTTCCTCTGGTCGGTACACCAAGACAAGGCTCACTCATCCGGTCCCAGGAGATCCCATCGGACGACTCCATACACATGATTCCTTCTTCCCACCCGCTATAATACGCTATATAGGATCCATCAGGCAGACGGAGGATATCATAGGCAGTGCCATCCAGATCAGCGGGCTCAGGTGTTCCCACACATTCACCAATCCTGACCAGCGCAGGCATCGGAATCGTGTCACTGTTGAGAAAAGAAAAGGAGACAGATGTTAATTCTTCAGCTTCAACAGAGATATTCTGTGTCTGAGAAAAGAATCCTTCCGGAGAGGCCCGAATCAGGTGATACCCCTCCAAAATCTCTGAAACGTGTACCGGTGAGAGCCCTGCATACACATTATCAATATAAACCGGAACTGATGGAATATCAGCGGTGATCTCAAGAGAGCCAGATTCCGCTGCTACGGAGACCATGAGAAAAAGAAGGCCGGTTACAATCAGCAGCAGAATCTTCATAAGATGAGATCTGTCAGATAGAGATATGTATTTTCGGTTTGTCCGGTTTACTCATCATTCAAAAACTCTCTGGTTTGAATCCGTTTCATGATATATACCAGACTTCGCATACATATCCTCTACCAGTACCTGAAAATCCCGGAATAATCTCTGAAACGTCACATACTTATAAGGTGCCGCATAATCTCCTAGTATCAGGTGATCAACCGATGAAAGATGGGATTGGATGGATGAAACATATTTTCTCAAGGGTTTTTGTGCTGATTCTCCTTTTTGGCTTTTTTATTCAGGCTATTACAGCAATTCCGGTAATGCCTTTCAATTTTGATGAGATAAAACCTCAGGACCTTCATGATTCATACCAACCAGGAGTCCTCCTGGTCAGGGCAGCCGGTCCTGCTGAAGATACCGCATCAGTTCTCTCTTCAGCCCACGCAACGATAGGTGCCAGAGTGCTTGAGGATTTTTCAGCAGAAGGTATTGCAGGTCTGCAACTCATTGCACTTCCTGAAGGAATGAGCGTTCCAGACGGGGTTGCATACTACTCGGTAAAATCCAGTATTCAATACGCAGAACCTGATTATTACCGGACCACAGCAATCATGCCTGATGATCCGGATCTCTGGAGACAGTGGGGACTTGTGAATACAGGGCAAGTATACAAAGAAGATTCAGCACCAGGAACACCCGGAGCAGATATTCACGCGGCATCTGCCTGGAATACAACCACGAATTCGGATGTCATCATTGCCGTCCTTGATACAGGTGTTGATTACCTCCATGAGGATCTGGCAGACAATATCTGGACAAATCCCCAGACTGGAACACATGGGTATGATGTCATCACCGGGACATTAGAACCCATGGACCTTGCTTCTCATGGGACTCACTGTGCCGGGATCATAGGAGCGGTCGGAAATAACGGAAAGGGAGGTGCAGGAGTAAACTGGAATGCTACCATCCTCCCGGTCAGGTTCCTCAATAGTTTCGGGACTGGAACAGTATCAGATGAGATAGAAGCAATATTATGGGCTGCACGAAACGGTGCTCAAATTTTTTCATGTTCATATGGCGGTTCAAGTTTCAGCCAGGCCGAGTATGAGGTTATAGCCGGAACAGAAGGGCTTTTCATCTGTGCAGCAGGAAATAGTGGGAAGGACAATGATTATGAGCCTCATTACCCGTCAAACTATGACCTTGATAATATTATTTCTGTAGCAGCTACGAATGCTCAGGATGAACTGGCTTCATTTTCTAACTTCGGTAAAGTATCAGTTGATATCGGAGCACCAGGAGCAGACATCTACTCTACCAAACACAATATCTATAAACCAGAACCGGTCTGGCGTGATTCTTTCGAAACATTAAACAACTGGACTATTCACGGAAACTGGACGCTCGATACTGAGAATTTCTTTTCTCCACCATCTAGTGCCTCCGGATTGGTAAACAATACCGTTATGAACCAGACAGAACCACCTGTCATCATCTCATTAAAAGAACCCCTTGACATCTTTAACCTGACAGAACCGATAATCTCCTATCAGCTCCAGATGGTCGGGGCATATTCCACATTCTATATTGAAGCTTCCAATGACAACCTTACCTGGAAAAAATTGGAGTATGACACAAAACCATTGACCCTTCTTCCCTGGATCTACCGGGAGTGTAAAATTCCATCAGATATGATGAACGCACCCCTGTATATCAGGTTCGGTGCGGATGGCACCTTTGTCATGTGTTTCCTCGATGATATCACCCTTTCAGAGGGGTATGGAGATCGTGTCGAGACCAGGTATGGGTATATGGACGGTACATCCATGGCTGCTCCGTTTATCAGCGGAATGGCGGGTCTTATGGCGACATATGCTCCCGATGTCTCATATAAGACAATAAAGGAGGCCATACTGAACACTGCGGATCCAATTCCCAATCTCGCAAATAGAACTGTATCAGGAGGGCGGGCAAATCTGTCTGCTGCTCTTGCATACCTGAAAAAACCAGAACCAGAACCGGACCAGATCTCCCTGTATCCAGGATGGAACCATGTTTCCATTGCAAAAAAACTGATAGCAGGCAATGACACCGCCTCTGACCTCTTTGGACAGATCACCAACACCTCCGGACATTCGGTTCTGAAATATGTACATGAAAACTGGACAACAGTCCCGGCAGAAGAGAAGATTGTCCCGCTCTCATCATACTGGATATATTCAGGAGAGAGTCAGAATATCACCCCAAAACCTGATTCAAATCAGAGCGGAACCTACACCAGAGATATGGAAAAGGGTTGGAACGGGTTTGGAGTCGTTGGGACCGGAAATGAATCAGCAAAAACCCATCTGATTCCTTTGGGTGATAACTGGACCTATGTGATTGGGTATGATGCCAAATCCCAGTATTATGAGGAACCGATCATCAGAAACGGTACCGGAAACCAGAGTGACAGCCGGATCCTTATGCCCTGGCAGGGGTACTGGCTCTATACCACCGGGAATGTAACCTACCAGGTTACCATCTGATTTTTAAAAATTAGAGAACAGCAGAGATCCTGCTCATCGCTTCTTTCAGCCGGTCCATTGACGCGGCATAACTGATCCGGACCCACCCCGGATGATTGAACGCAGATCCATGGGTGACAGCGACATGACCCTGCTCCAGCCAGCGGTTCGCAACCTCTGCATCATTGCCATCCACTTTGACATAGGCGTAAAACGCTCCGTCAGCCGGGGCATACGAAAGTCCCATCTCATCCATGCTTTTCAGAACAAAGGCACGTCTTCTCTCAAACTCTGACCGCATCTCTTCAATACACTCCTGTGGGCCTTTGAGCGCTGCAACCCCGCCATACATGGCAAAGGTCGTCGGATGGGAGATGGTGTGTTGCTGGACCTTGTTCATGTACCCGATGATCTCTTTGGATGCGACGGCATACCCAAGCCTCCATCCGGTCATGGCATATGCCTTTGAGAATCCGTTCACCGTAATGGTCCGATCCTCCATACCCGGGAATGCCCCGATGGAAGTATGTGTCTTTCCATAGATCAGTTTCTCATAGATCTCGTCGGAGAGGACAATGAGGTCATGGTCCTGACAGATATCAGCAACCAGTTGCAGGGAGTCCTGATTGAGTATTGCACCGGATGGATTTGACGGAGTATTGACAATGATCATCCGGGTCTTCTTTGTAACCTTCTCAAGAAGATTGTCATCAACCTGGAAGGTCTCCGGATTCAGAGGATGATGAACAGGAACGCCACCGGCAATCTGCACACAGGGCTCATAGCTGACCCATGATGGATCCAGAATGATGGTTTCATCACCCGGACTTAGGACTGCTTCACATGCCTCATATATCGAGTCCTTTGCCCCACATCCGACGATCACCTGATCCGGAGTACAGGGGATCTTATTCTCCTGCTCGATCTTTTCGGCGATGGCCTTCAGAAGTTCCGGGATTCCCTTCCCCGGTGCATAGTGGGTTTCACCCCGCCGGAGAGCATCAATACATGCCTCGGTGATATGGGCCGGGGTAGGAAAGTCAGGCTCCCCGATAGAGAGACTGATGACATCTGTCCCTGCAGCCTGCATCTTCCGGGCTTTTTCCGTGATCTCAATCGTTGCTGACGGAGCGATGGCAGCAAGTTTGGTCGAGAGAGGTCTCATGCTAACCGCTGTACCAGTTTGATTGCGGATTCGACCGCACGCTTTCCATACTCTATCCGCTCAGTCGCCTCCATCCTGGTCATACCCGGACCGGAGATGCCAAGAGTCACCGGCTTTTCAAACTCAAGGGAGAGATCAATGATCTTCCGGGCTGCATGCTGGACCACAATTTCGTCATGCTGGGTTGCCCCTTCAATGACACACCCGATGGTAACAACGGCGTCGACCTTGTTATCTCGCAACATTTTCTTAATGGCAAGTGGCATGTCATAGGCTCCGGGGACATACAGCCGCTCTGTTACCTCGGCTCCCAGAAACTTTGCATGCTCTTCTGCCTCAATCTCCATCATATAGGTGATGTCACGGTTAAATTCCGCGACAACAAAACCAAGCTTTATTCCTGCATTTTTCACTGTCATAATTATCCTCTTCTATTGTCGTGCCGAACCGGCATCAGAAAAACCCTGTCTCTGACCGGTTCCGGCTTCCCGCTCAAGGGTTCCGGGTCGCATGAGTTTGATAACATTTACCGCATGTTCCCTGGTCCGTTGTTCAGCAAGCCAGGCAAGTTCTGCATCATCTGCTGCTTCATCCTCATGAACAAACACTTCGATGATATGCCGGTTTGTCATGAGCTGGCAGGCGATAAGTCCGGTGGATGCTTCGTGGGCACACATCCGGTCTTTTTCTTTCCCGCCAGGCATCCCAAGAGCCATGCAGATGTCACACCGATACTCGTCAAATAGTATTTTGCAGGCTACCGGTAGATCTTTCACACCAGGGACGGTATAGCGCTCTATGGTAACACTACTATGTTTTTTCAGTTCATCGATCGCGAACCTGCCCATATTCACCCGTGCAAAGGTCGTGTCCGCGATACCTATCTTCATCCTAAATCCTCTGCTGCAGCCATCACACCAGACTCCCGTACCTGATGGCCGGTCTTTCGGACTGCATATTCTGTTGCTGCAAGGGTTGCGAGAAGCTCAGGTGCTGAAACAGCTCCCATATGACCGATCCGAAATATTTTATCCTTCAAGTGGTCCTGCCCGCCGGCGATCTGAATACCAAGTTTCTTGACGGCTCCTCTGAAATCCTTGTCATTTGACCCGGCCGGTATACAGGCAGCAGTTACGGTATTAGAGTACTGGTGAAGACTGTCGGTCTTTGGGAACATGTCAAGACCCCAGGCCTGTACAGCCTTTCTGACTGCACCTGCCATCCTGTGATGCCGGGCGATCCGCTTCTCAATGCCTTCTTCCTCAATGATGAGACATGCCTCCCGGAGTGCAAGAAACAGCGGGACTGCCGGAGTATAGGGAGTCTCCATGGGATCTTTGGCTGCATTCTTCTTGTACGCCGGAAGGTCCAGGTAATATGGCGGGTTTTTTACTGCCCGGTCCCATGCCCGATCTGAAACAGAGACTGCTGCAAGACCTGCAGGTGCTGCCAGACATTTCTGTGAACCGACGACGGCAACATCGACCCCCCAGTCATCGGCCAGAACCTGGTCACCACCGATGGAGGTCACCCCATCCATAATAAAGAGCGCATCATATTTCCGACAGATCTTTCCGACCTCTCCTGCCGGGTTTAATATTCCGGCTGATGTCTCATTATGGACCATCGTGACGACCTCGCACCCATCCTCAAGGGCAGATTTCAGGCCTTCAAGGTTCAGCGGAGTGCCCCAGTCTGACTCAATCGGGCGGGCTTCTGATGCATACCGCTGTCCAATCGTGTACATCCGTTCTCCAAACTTACCATTGATCAGGTGAGCCATTTTGCGGCCCTTTCCAAAGTTTGCAACCGCAGCCTCCATTCCGGCAGTCCCGGAACCTGAAATGACAAGAGGGTTATTCTTCGTACCAAACAGGCCTTTCAGAACACGAACGATATCTGCATATGCATTACCGAATTCTGCCCCCCGGTGATTGATAGCCTGCCGGGCCATGACTGCACGAACCCGTTCAGGCAGCGGAACCGGGCCCGGAAGCATCAGGAGCAACTCATCTTCCATAAAAATCGAGTATAGTATTTTACTTCCAGACTGATTATAGTGCCTTTCACTTCATTCATCATCATCGGGATGAAAACAAAGATTATTTCCTGGTGTATATTGTATGTGCAAAGGATGGGATAATACGACCCTCTGATAGGGAAGATTCCCGGAATGTATGGAGAAAGTATGCCTGACGTCAGCATTATCTGTGGTTCTTCATCTGATGAAGAGATCGCAAAAAAGGCCTGGGAAGTCCTGAAAGGTTATAATATCAGTTATGATTGCCAGGTCATTTCAGCTCACCGTGACCCTGACCGGTTGGATGAATATATATCCGCATCTGATGCCAGGGTCTTTATCTGTATTGCAGGACTTGCCGCCGCCCTTCCCGGTGTTGTTGCATCCAAAACAAAAAAGCCGGTGATCGGTGTTCCAGTCTCCGGTAAACTCATGGGTGGTCTTGATGCCCTGCTCTCGATTGTGCAGATGCCAAAAGGGGTCCCGGTCGCCTGCGTCGGAGTTGATAACGGTGAAAATGCGGCCCATCTTGCAGCACGAATACTTGGAATCGGAACAGAATAAAAAGAGATTATTATTGAGTTCAGGGTAAAGACCTGATAAACTCATCCATTCTTCGTATTGCTTCAGTCAGTTCCTGTCTTGAAACTGCATAGGAGCACCGTACATGCCCGATACCACTGTTCCCAAAGACGCTGCCTGGAACAACGGCAACACCTGCTTCTGTTATCAGACGCTCGGCAAACTCATAGTCGGTAAGTCCGGTCCCCTTTACGGACGGGAATGCATAGAACGCTCCTTCAGGTGTATGACAGGAGAGCCCGATCCGGTTTAATCCGTCAACAAAGAGGTTTCTCCTGAGGTGGTACTCACGGACCATCTCACGCATCGCATCTTCTCCGTTTTTCAGTGCCTCGAGTGCGGCATACTGGCTCATAGTCGGAGCCGACAGCATCACATACTGGTGAATTTTCAGAGTGGCAGCAGTGATATCCGGAGGGGCACAGAGATACCCAAGTCTCCACCCGGTCATGGCAAATGCTTTTGAAAACCCTGAAAGTGTAATTGTCCGATCCCACAGACCTTCGATTGAGGCGGTAGCGGTATGATGGCCCTCATAGGTCAGTTCGGCGTAGACCTCATCTGAGAGGATGAGCAGATCATGATCAATCGCAACATCTGCAATTGCTTCAAGATCTTCCCGTCTCATGACACCGCCGGTCGGGTTATTCGGAAAGTTCAGGATGAGAACCTTGGACTGCGGAGTGATATGTTCCATCAGGACATCTGCAGTAAGACGGAACCGGTTCTTCTCTGTGCAGGGGACCGGAACCGGGGTCCCGCCTGCCATGGTGACACAGGGAGCATAGCTGACATAAGACGGGTCAATGACCAGAACTTCATCTCCCGGGTTGGTTACCGCACGAATGACGATATCGAGGCCCTCAGATACCCCGGTGGTGATGATCATCTCTGACATCGGGTTATACTCAACCTGGTACCGGTCCCGGAGGAACCGGGCAAGTTCTCTTCTCAAGGATTCCATCCCGGTATTTGAGGTGTATGCCGTATGACCCTGCTCAATGGATGTGATCGCGGCATCGCAGATATGCCAGGGAGTTGAATAATCCGGCTCTCCAACCCCGAGAGAGATGACATCCTCCATCTGTCCGGCCAGATCAAAAAATCGGCGTATTCCTGACGGTGGTATAACTTTCGCCCGTTCAGAGACGAAATCCCGTTTTCTCTGATCAGAACGAGAATGGCAGGCGTTGTCCGTCTTCACGCTCAACATAGAGCACCCCGTTTTCCTTGTATGTCTTCATAATAATGTGTGTCGCTGTCTCCCGAATCCGTTCCATGGGAGCAATCTGCTCAGATACAAACCGTGCAATCTCCTGCATACTCTTTCCCTTGACCAGCAGCTGGAGATCATGGGTCCCGGTCCTGAGCCGAAGGTTCCGGACATTCGAAAACCGGGAGATCCGTGCTGCGATTCGATCGTACCCATAGTCCCGCTCAGGTGCAACCTTCAATTCAATAATTGCATACACTGCACCTTTATCCACCTGTTCCCAGTTTATAACCGCAGAGTACCGGCGGATAATGCCATCTTCTTCAAGTTGCTTTTTCCGTTTTTCTACCTCTTCATCACTGCACCCAAGCATGACTGCCAGATCATGAAGGGGTGTTGAGCAGTCTTCTTCAAGAAGAGAGAGTAATGATCGGTCTATATCATCCATGAATTTCAGCCCTTTTCTTACCGTAATATCTGGACCACAATCTGTTCATCAACCTGTGCGAGACGTCCATCTGACTCTTCCATGATTACCTCCCATATCTTGTCCGTGTTGGTATCAAACCACATCTCTTTGGTTCTCCCATGGCGACCCCTGTTTACCAGTCTTGTATTGATAACGCCGAGCATATTAAGTTCTGATATCAGGTCTGATATTCTCCGTGCGGTAAGGACATCAATCTCAAGAAACGGGGTGAGTTCTTTGTATATTCTGGTAACATCACCCGAGATGAAGATCCGCTGACCTGCCCGGTGCAAAAGAAGCATGCAGTATAACACAATCTTGCTCTGAGTTGGTAGTGTCCTGATACACTCTACCATGCTGTCAGTCTCGATCTTTGCCTGGGCCTTTTTCACATGATCAACTGTGACCTTTGATCCATTCTCTCTATCAGCAAGCTCACCGGATATCCGAAGGAGGTCAAGAGCCCGTCTTGCATCGCCATGCTCCTGGGCAGCGAGTGCAGCACACAAAGGAATGACTTCATCTTCCAGTGCATCTTCCGCAAAACCTATGACAGCACGCTGCTGAAGAATATCACAGAGCTGAGGGGCATTATAGGGGGGAAAGACAAGTTCTTCTTCTGAAAGGGAAGATAAAACCCTGGGATCGAGAAATGTTTTAAAGCCGAGATCGTTGGAGATCCCGATAATAGATACTTTAGATCGGTTGAGATCAGTATTAATCCTGGTCAGATTATAGAGGGTATCATCACCGCTTTTTTTAACGAGTTTGTCGATTTCATCCAGAATGATGATGAAAACACCAGAATTAAGTTCAATCTGATTCTTAAGTTCACTATACACCTGATCAGTCGGCCACCCGGTCATGGGGATGTGAGTTTTAATCTTGTCACTTGGTGTGTCGTCCTCACCCATGATTAACTTGGAGATCTGTGCCAAAACCCGGTACTGGGTGTCAATTACTTCACAGTTCAGGTGGATGACCCTGCAGACGGTCCCTCTTCTGGCACTTACTGATTCCAGTTCTGATCCGACATAACGAACAGACGCTGTCTTTCCTGTTCCGGTTTTTCCATATATTAAAATATTTGAGGGAGTTTCAGTCTGGAGTGCAGGTGCGAGTATTGCTGCTATTTGATCTATCTGAGGTTTTCGGTGAGGAAGAATATGTGGGCGGTAGGAGTGACGCAGTACCTCACGGTCACGAAAAATCCGATTCTCTGAGAGGAATTTATCAAAAAGTCCAGGACTATCATTTGTATCTTGTGTCATGGAACAGGTAATCCCTCTAATGTACGATGGGTACTCCGATAATACTAGTGGACTGGTCAGGTATCTGGTACACACTGTACCCCCACCCCTTTATTTCCACTGGAACACACATCTTGACTCATGTCATATATTTTTAAAAAAATATTTTTGACTCTCTGTGGTACAGGTCAGCTTATGTACATAAAAATATGTCGTATATATTACAAAATATTAACAAGACAAATAAAATTAACAAAAACCAGAATTCTATATAAAGATGATGGGTACTTTGAGAGATGAACATCGGATCATTTTACCTTTTCCAGTGGAAATAAAGGGGTGGGGGATCTTCCTCATGCAGGACTTCCAGTCGAATATCTCTAGTATCAAAACTATCAACCTATCTGCATGGATCCCTCACACATCCAGAAGATATCTGTTCAGGCAATTGTATTGGTCATTTCTACTTCCAGAACAGAAAAAGAGGACACCGCCGGTAAGGCAATACAATCTCTCCTTCAGGAGTCATCCATCCCGGTTATCAGAACTGAAATCATTCCCGATGCTATTGAAAAGATTCAGAAGGCTCTTTTCGAGGCTCTTTCTGAAGCGAACTGTATTATCCTGACCGGCGGTACCGGGATAACTCATGACGATTGCACCATTGAAGCAGTAGAACCCCTTCTTGAGAAGAGACTTGACGGTTTTGGGGAAATATTCCGCATAAAAAGTTTTGCAGAGGTTGGAACCAGGACTGTATTAAGCAGGGCTGTGGGAGGTATCATTCATGGGAAAGCTATCTTCTGTATACCCGGGTCGAAAAATGCCGCAGAACTTGCAACACGGGACATTATTATCCCAGAAATTTATCACATCCTCACTCATGCAAACCGGTGACCCTTTCATCCTAGCAATTTTTTTGGGGGAGCCACTCAAATGAACCTGCCTTTATCTCATATTAGAACAATCATGTCTGTATGGTTCAGTGGTATCACAGTATCATTACAAAATTATTGTTGATGAAAAAAAGGCCTCTCAACTTGCAGAGAAAATAAAAAATATCTCTTAATTTTACCGGTTCACGGTCAGGAGAGCACACCGTTCACATATGAGATCGGTCAGGCGGTCCGGACCGGTTACCTCCAGTTCTTCAGGCGTCACATCGAAAAACTCTATAAGCCGATTTTTTTTCTCTTCAGACATCAGACTCCAGTCTTCATCCCTGACCTCCTCCATTTCCTCAAGAAGCGATGTGACGGCCTCCGGGTTTGGGGGAATTATACAGAGATAGCAGTCATTGATACCATTTTCAGGTCCGAACTGACCAATCTGCCCGGTCTGCCTGGTACCGGCGGCATAGAGCAGGACCTCCACCTCAAGACTTCGTGCGATCATTCGGTCTTCTCTCCAGGCGCGGATGGCATGAACCAGGGCGGTTTTCACATGCTCAAACCCGGCGATCATATTCCGGTTCAGACATACAATAGTCACGCCATATTTTTCTCCGGTCTTTCTGATCATATCCAGAAATTCTGCCCGGTCCCTGATGGTCACTCTGACCGGGATGATCTCATATTCATCTGTGTATCTGCGTTCCTGTGTTAACATCCAAAATCCTCCCAGGAAGATTGGCCCCTGATCTTCTGTGTTTCAGGTATCTCTTTTGTATTCTCTGTACCTGAGTTTTCTTTCTCAGAATCAGACAGATATGCCAGGACTTTTCTTGCCCTGGCTGCTCCGAGAACATCGGAGAGGAGCACCTCGTCAGCAGTTAGCAGGTCTGATACGGTAATGATACCCGCACTCTGGAGTTTTTCAGCCATTTTTTTACCAATTCCCGGAACGTCGGTTAATAACTCAGGGGTTTTCTGCTGATATTCATCGTCGGATGGGCGTTTTCCGGATCTCTTCACTTTGGTGATTTCATCGATAACCTGCCGTGCAATTCCTTCTCCGATGATCCGTGCAATCGTTGAAAGACCTGCCCGTGCCACTGCTTCGGGATCCGGATATCCTGCATTATACAGACTTCTTGCACGAACCCGACCGATATTACGGAGAGCAACAAGAGGCAGCAGCTCTGGTTTTACTCCATGATGAACCCTGACCGAGAGCGTCTTTACCACCTGGCTCATCTCCGGCATCTCGACAGATACCAGTCGCTCCGTTCCATGGAGGAGCCATTTGCCGGAGTCTACGATATTATAGAGATCACCGGCTCCGATTCCATACCGCTCCTCTATCATCCCCTCTGATAATTCATCAGCCCAGTCGGTCAGGACCAGAGCGGTCTTCAGACCGGAGAGCCAGAGTTCTTCCTCCTCCTGTTCAAAGGGAAGCGGTAACATGAGGTCATCCTTGTGTTTAAAGAGAAATGTCCGGAGAAGCTGGGTGTCAGCAGCCTTGAGATACAGCCGCTGCATATCAGGTGAGACACAGATGACATGAAGCAGTCCGATTAGTGTCGGAGCTTCACATGACTTCAGGCTGTCCAGGATCAAGCGTGCCGTGCAGGGATTCAGGTACAACCGGGAGACCAGACTCCCAAGCCTCGTTGCTGAAAGTCCATTCTCTCTCTCCTCTACCATCCCTGCCGTGGTAAGGAACCGGATAGCATCGCCAACCAGCCGGGGGAGGGAACGGGTTTTGGGATGCTGGAAAAAGTAAAAGGTGCGTTCCATGAATGATGCCAGTGCGTTCTGATCATGGGCAAATCCGGTTGCGATAAGGGAGAGGATATGAGCACACAACGACGCATCGTCCACGCACTGTGAATCAATTCGTTCCGCTTCTGCATCGATGAAGGTTTCAAAAAGTCGTTCAACGCTCGAGGCATCCTTTGCCAGAAGGACCGCCTCTCCATACGGATCAAGATGGGGTCTCCCTGCCCGTCCGGCCATCTGGTGATACTCCCCGACCGGGATAGGAACCATCCCAAGACCTGACGTAAACCGGTTATAATCCCGGATGATGACCCGTCGTGCCGGAAGATTAAGACCAGCAGCAAGGGTCGGGGTAGCGGCAATAACCTCAATATAGCCGTTTCGAAACCCCTCCTCAATTATCGCCCGCTCCTGCCGTATAAGACCGGCATGATGGAATGCTGCCCCCCGTTCCACGCAATCAGCAAGGACATTTCCTTCATCCCGGTCACGAAGTCTCCGAAGTTCTTGTGCGAGCGCCTTTGAGTCCGGGCTGCCGGCTTTTAATGCCCCTGCTGCTTTTTTCGCAAACCCCTCAGCATTTCTTCGTGAAGAGACAAAGACCAGGCACTGTCCCCCTTCTTCTATTGTATCAAGACAGAGGTTCAGGTCATCATGCTTGGTTTTTCCCTGGATCGGCCGTTCAGAGTCAGAAAATCGTATCTTTCCATTATAAAAGACACCCTGACGAAGGTCGACCGGTCGCCAGGTGCTGGTGATCAACGTGGCATCAAGCCATTCTGCGAGCTGGGCCGGGTTTCCAATCGTTGCAGACAGACCGATCACCTGCATATCGGGATTTGTGTACCTGAGTTTGGTTATGACCATCTCAAGAGTGGCCCCCCGGTTCTCTGATCCGATCAGGT
>NZ_JAIWNS010000286.1 GCF_020216685.1 Methanospirillum hungatei
GTCTTCAGGTTCATCACAGACTGCTCCTTCCCACCGGTACACCGAACGTGCTGCGAGGATATTCACACAGGCGGCCAGGTGTTTATCAAGGACCTGGGTTGCCAGGGTATGCGCCATACCGGGTGGAGCGGTACATAAAATGACCATAACCTGATTTTCAATAGTGTCTTGCATGATCTGACTGTTTCTCCTGAAAAGACTTGAGGAATATGGAGAGAGAATAACGATATATTTATCAGCGTAGACGGCATTCTTATAATGCACTTTGTGCTGTTGTGGCCTAGCTGGTTAGGGCGCCAGACTCATAAGTTCAAGACTGAGATATCTGGAGGTCGCGGGTTCGGATCCCGTCAACAGCATTAGAACAACAAGTTCTTATCTTCTACACTCCTTTTTAGAGATTGTTTTTACCTTCAGCTAAGGCGCTGACTCTTTTTACTTGCAGCAATGATCAGTTTCATGCTATGAAAAGTGATAATCCGACTGTTCACTTTTAGGAAGTCAATATGCCAGCACGGATCATGTTATGCCATGCCATTACTATCAATACCTGTAAACACCTATAGGTAAATCATGCAAGCGGCTTCCACAATATACATTCGATCAGATTTGAAGGAGCAATTAACTAACCTGAAAATACACCCCCGGGAGTCCTATAGTGCGGTAATAGAGCGCCTTCTTTTGTGTGCCATAGATCCTGATCCTCTCACTTCCGAAGAGATAGCAGGAATAGAAGAATCCCTGGCGGATATTAAAGCCGGAAGAGTCCATACTGAAGAAGAGATTATGAAGGAATTCGGAGTTGAATGACTGAATTTCAGATTCTCTACTCGAATAAAGCAAAAAGGGACCTCAAAAAAATACCCTTGCCAATAGCTCAGGAGATAATCAAAACCATCCATGAACTGAAGAAGAATCCCTGGTCACGGGTACAGAAGTTAGAAGGATCTGATAAGTCTCCGTTTCATTCTCTTCATGTTGGCGGTTACCGGGCTATCCTCTCTATTCAAAACAATAAACTCATCGTGCATGTAGTCGAAGCCGGCCCCAGAAAAACCATATATCGAAAATATTGAGTGATTATAGGAAATTAAGTTATTTTCAATAATTTCTCTGATTTGCCGGATTATAGAAAAACCAGTTGTCTGTTATCACCCGGGTGTTTCTTTGATATGGAAAAATACATGTTCCGAAAAGTGTGCCGGGCCGGGATCATCTTGTATAGTGCTATCTAAAGTATATCACCAGACAGTTCAGACGAGTTCACCCATGAAAGAACAGAATTCATCGGTTCTTATGAATATTTGCGCGTCAATGTAACAGACAACATACAAAACCCAAAATACTAAGGTTTGTGAAATTCCTCCAGCAACTATTTCTCCAAATCTCTAAAACAATGTGAGTCCTGTAATAAGCAGAACAAATAAGAAACCCTAATTATCTGATACTAAAGATAGGAAAGTATTGCGAGCAGGGCAACGCCAGAGGTTGGATTTTCATGCCGATTGAAGAGAATGTGTGGGACAGAGAATTAAGGCCAATAAAAATAGATAAGTCTCAATTGAAGAAAGATGCCTTACGGTATAGAATGGGTAGTGTACGTCTGGCTATGGGAAGAGTTGTCACCAAAGAAGAATTTGAGAGTGACAAAACCCGCATCCTTGCTCTTAAATTATCCTAACTAAATGGATAGTTCTTTTTCTTCTGGCGAACGTCAAAAAATCCATGATATTACCGAGTTTATTCATATTACATGAAAAACCCTATTGAGGGAATCCCTCAAGGCCCTTAATATTCCTGAGGATCAGGCTTATTAAAAGTCTTGGATACTTCACAGAATAGGGCTATTGCCTACTCCAAACTATAATTTATGGGTATCTTTACGGCAGGTACCTTTTTAGCCTTTTTAGGTCTTATTGGAACCTCTTTTAATTAATCCAAGCAAAATATCATCTGTTGTGAGGAATACCGCATTCGCCTTTTGGGCAAGAGCAATATGCATCGCATCTGTGACTACCAACACTCTAAACCTACTGTCCAAATTACAACCATGAAACGGTAAAAATTAAAATTATGAACAGGTAACACCCAGTTTTGTCGCAGATGATATGGGTCTTCGCAGAGATCTCACCGGCACCATCCCAGATGATCTTCTGATCCTCCTTCCGGATGGATATGAAATAATCGGCACAATCGCAATCATCAGCATCCCTCCAGACCTGATGCAGTACAAGGACCAGATTGTCACCGCACTCCGGACACGAAGACCTTCAATTCAGACCATATTAAATAAGACCGGGGATGTGACCGGACCATTCCGGACGTCACAATACACATCCATATTTGGTGAAAATACCATCACCGAACACCGGGAATATGGATTCAGGTACCGCCTTGATGTCAGCAGAGTCTATTTCTCATCAAAGATGGGATCAGAACGGAAGCGAATCACGGACCTTATCAAACCGGGTGAGACGGTATTTGTCCCATTCGCAGGAGTAGGACCATATGCCATTCCCTCTGCGGCACGGGGCGCTATGGTAATTGCGATGGAGATAAATGAACGTGCGTGTTCCTGGATGGCCACCAATATATCAGTGAATAGAGTACATTCACGTGTTCATATCATCAGGGGAGATGCCCTGCAGGCAAACCAGATCCTCAGGCGGAAATTCTCACGGATAATTATTCCAACACCCTATGGACTCCTGAATAACCCAGGGATATTTCTATCCATGCTTTCCGAGGGGGGAACAACCCATTGGATTACCTTTTCAAATTCTATGCAGATGAAAGACCGAATTGACAGGCTAACCTTCCAGGGATATCAAGTACTGCGCTGTCATCAGTGTGGGAATGTTGCGCCATCTGTTTATCGCTGGATACTTGACATTACGACAAAATAACAATTCAATATTGAATTGTCAAAATTTTTCTTTTTTTATTGGGTTCGCAGGATTGAACCGGAACGATTTGAAATTTTTTCTTTTATTGTGAAGAAAGTATATAATGAAGATAAGACTAGCCTTAAATATCTCCCTATCCAACGAAAACTGAGGTTTAATATGGCATCCATCGGTTCTGGCGTAATCCTAATGGGTATCGTTGTAGTGATTGGGTCACTGTTCTGTTTCGCATATGCAGATGATGATGAGATCTACCCTGGTGGAATGGTAATCACCAAATTTAACAGTTCTGAAATCGGGACTATGCAGGCTGCTGAAAAGTTCAACTCGTCTGAAATTGGAACCATGCAGAACTCACAAAAGTTCAACTCATCTGAAATCGGAACCATGCAGAACTCACAAAAGTTCAACTCATCTGAAA
>NZ_JAIWNS010000287.1 GCF_020216685.1 Methanospirillum hungatei
ACAATTCCTTTTACCTCCTCAAGTCGTTCAATATGGGTGAGATCAAGGTGTGAGATTGCATAGAGGTATACCTGCAGAACATTCTGCCAGTATGCAGGTTTAATTCCCATATCCTGATAATCTTTCGCAAATTCAAGAGACTGGGATACTTTTTTTACAATACTCTTCTCCTTTTCAAAGAGTGTCAGAACAGCCGGATCAGAGACCATATCTTTTTGCACTTCCAAATATCCGGACAGAGTGAAGATGTAATTCCTTATGTCTTCAAAAGTGATGGCATTGAGGAGAGTGAGTTTATTTCTGGCTTTCTCTAAAGCTTCCTCAGCCTTCTTCCTATCTGAAATGTCCCGTGCGACTGACTGGTATTCGGTGATTGATCCTGCCTCATCAAATAACCCCCGAATCGTTCCATTGATCCATCTCTCCTCTCCATCAGACTGGAGAATCTTACATTCAAAAAAAGTCACCGGGTTATCAGATGAGAGTTTGGAGATTTGGTTCAGAATCTCGGAGAGATATTCTTCTATTTCCGAAATTTCGCCTCCTTTCTGGAGGATGTCTTCCCGATTTAAATGGAAGAATGAACAGAAAGCGTCATTTACAAAGATTACCTTTCTTTCTGGTGTGAAACGGAGGATGATTTCTGTCTGATCTTCGACAATACTCCTGTATTTTTGTTCACTCATCCGAAGTTCCTGTTCAAATGTTGCCAGGGTATTGTAACTCTCTCTCAGCTCCTCCTCATTTGCTGCTAACTTCTCATATGCCTCATGTAAATCAAAATTCTTTTGAATGAGTTCCTGTTCGAATCTCTTCTGCTCGGTAATATCGACGAGGGTTGCAAGAGTCTGACCTGTCCCAGGCATCTGGGTAACACTGATCATGATATCCCTGATGTCTCCGTCTCGGGTTTTGAATTTGAAATTATAAAGAGATGGAATGTCTTTTTCTCCTGCCTGCCGTCTCTTGTTGTACTCAATCATCCGGTTTCGTTCTACAGGATCTGCAACAAACTCCACCCATTTCTTCTTCCCAATCACTTCCTCTTGTGAATATCCCCATAATTCTTCAAATTTTTTATTCATGAGAGCGATTGAAAAATCTTTATCTACAAGAATCAGGGGATTTTCTGAGTGTTCAAATATTGTCCGGTACTGTTCCTCCGAAATGCGGAGTTCCTCTCTTGCCAACGTTAATTCTGAAATTCTTAATTCAAGATCAAGATATGATTCCCTGAGATTCTTCTGCATCTGTTCAATTCCACGGGCAAGGATTCCTATCTCATCAGGACGGGTAGTTTCATTGATTTCAGTCTCCAGATTCCCCTGACCTATCTTTGAAACGGTAAAGGTGAGGTTTAATATCGGGTCGGTCAGATACCGGGAGAGGGCATAACCAAGAAGACCTGAAAAGAGTGCCCCGAAAATTAGAGATGCAATGGTTACATGAATCATCCGGAGAATATTTTCAAATGCTTCAGTTGTGGAACGTTCAGTAATCACTGCCCAGTCAGTTCCTGCTATCTTTGCATATGATCCGATAACCTCCTCTCCATTTAACCCGATATATGATCTCATTTCACTTCTTTCTGAGTTATCTGAAATAAAATCCTGCACCGGTGGAAATGCAGTCATCGATGATCCATAACGGTCCAGTATATCGGATATTTTCTGATAAGCAATAAATATGCCATCTTTATCGACAATATATACATACCCGCTGGTACCAAGATCAATCTTCTCTATCTCTGACCATAATGGCAAAACACTGGCAGTTCCTATAAGAATATGGGTAATGGTTCCCTGATCATCTGATACCGGGATTGCAATATCAACGGAGATTAAACCGGTCTGCGGGAATACATAGATGGGTGAAATGACCGTTTCTCCATTTCGGGCACGTGTAAATAACGATTCTGTTGATCGATTACCAAGTTCATCAGGCATGTAGGTATAAAACCGTGATAATTTTAAGACTTCTTTCCCATCTGGAGTAAGCACGGTACATTCATGATACAATTTTCTTTTGTCATTGAGAAGGTCGATAAGAATCTCCTTTTGTTCTTTGAGGGATAAAGTTGAAAAATGTGAACTGGTTGAGAAGAGCATTAGATTATCTGCCAGATTTGAAAAATAGTAAGAAATTATCAGACTTACTTCCTCTGAAGATTTCTTCTGGGTCAAATGGATAGCATCCTCCTGCTCTGAATATGCTATCCAGATAACTCCACAGCCGACGATCAGAACCATAAGGATTACAAGAAGAACTATACTGAGTATGGTCCGTGTCGTAATCCGTTGCAGATATGGGATGCTATGCGGTGATTTCGGGGAAGTCATGGTTTTTCAGATTTTGTAGCCGGGGTTTTCTGCATATGAATCAGGCCATACTGTTGTCCATGATCCCTTCTGTACCTGCATCATCGTTAATGTTGAGTATTCATTCTGTCCCTCAGGGCTGAAGGAGATATAATCATCCGGAATGAGAATATCCTGGCCGGACGTGATATTCGTTTCTGATAATGCAGTTCGGATATCTTCCCTCTCTAAAGATGCAGCCCTTTCTAATGCATCACTGAGTACAAAGATTGTCTGGTAGGTATAGACGCTGGCACCTGAAAGATTCACGCCAAATCGTGCATAGTATCGATTATTTAGGTCACGGACTGCCGGTAGAGAATATACCAGTTCAGATACCGAATAGATACCTTCAGCGTCAGGGCCAAGATCATCTAGAAACGCTTGTGAAATGGTTCCTCCACCTGAATCTATCACAGGTCCTGTAAAACCTGCATTTTTCAGTTCCCTGCTGATGATAACTCCATTTTTCAGATATGTTGTCGTAAAAATTGCGTCAGGTTTTTCCCTGGCTGTTCTTCTTATGTCTTCCAGATACTTGTCCACGTCTGCTGCTACATAACTGGTATCAATAGAGATGGTAAATCCCCCTCTCTTCAAAAATTTATGTTCAGCAAGGGCTGCACTGGTTCCAAAGGCTGTATTTTCATAGATGAGTGCAACAGTCTTTATCGGATTTATTAATTTTCGGTTCAGGGATTCAAGAAACTGGACTTTGGTATGTGCATAATCATCGACTGTGGGAATAATTCTGAATATATAGGCATATCCTCTCTCAATAATGATATCAGATATTCCGGTATTTACCATGAAAGGAGTTTTATATTGCTCAGCAATTTGTGTAGCAGCGATGGCCACATTACTTTGATATGCCCCGACGAGTGCAGTAACTGTATGATTCAGGATAAGTTCTTTCGTTTTCATCGCACCAATGGTTGCATTCCCTTTTGAGTCAGCGATGA
>NZ_JAIWNS010000068.1 GCF_020216685.1 Methanospirillum hungatei
AATAACAGGAGATGCTGCGTAATCAGTGAATAGCCATCTGACAGCCGCATGATGTGATATCACAGGAGCCGGCAGGTCCTGAAGGAGTGAATAATCAGGATCCAGATGGACAGGGGCAATGATGAGATCATAAACCCGGCTTCGTGCCAGATCGGGAGAAATGCCTTCCTGGTTCCGGTACACATCGACAAGATCGGTCACATGACCACGGATAGAGAGGTGATCTGCTATCACCTTTCCGCCATGAATCGAATCAAGAACGAGAATCCGCATCAGATCAGGTCAAGAGCCGCTTTGGCATTCTCCATCATGAGGTCTGCCAGGAGCGGGTTTGGTCCAATTGGATCTGCATAGACAAGAGGGACTTCTTTTCCTGCAAGAGGGAAAAGGCCTCTCTTCTGACCGGGTGCAAGACCGAGAATTCCGGGAATATCTTCATCAATATGAACGCCACGGGCAAGGAAGAGTGGAACAACCGCAATACTGTCCACGTCATCCTGTTTGAACAAATCAAGTGATTCACGAATAGTCGGTTCATTAAACTCCATAAATCCACAACGGACGATATAATCCGGATTCTTCTGAGCAATAATTTCCGCAGTTTTGGTGATAAGATTCTTGTTGTATTCCTTTTTACTTCCATGTCCTACAAGGAGGATACCAGTCTTTGTCATTCTCAGTAGGTAGTACTGCACGTAATAAAATAGTTATCAAATGTTATATTCTATCTTAATATGTATCAATGAGATCATATGGGAGAGGTTAACCTAAAATAGCTTTCATACCGATTTCCAGAAACATGCAGAGAACCTTATACATAAGAACGATCGATGGTTATGGACAAGGATTATAATGGATACAAATTTCGATCTTTTTATCGGTGATAAACCGGTAAAGACACCAATCGCGGTAGCCTGTATGGCAGGCATTACTGATGGTGCATATATTCGTAATCTTGCGGATCACATCGGGCTTGGCATTATTGGCGGATATGCAATAGATGAGCCAACTATAAAAGCAGCACGAACGCTCTCTGATCAGGGAAGGGAGGAATTCTTACCGAGAAATCTTATCGAGGATCTGAAGGGCCAGATAGCGCTCATCACAGCAACCGATGTTGTTCCGGTTATCAATCTTAGAGCATCTGAAGCAGGGTCTCTCAATGCACTTGCGCAGGAGCTCGGGGATTTTGTCATCTATGAAGTTGATGCCCATTGCAGACAGCAGCCGATGATAGATGCACGGAGCGGAGAATTTCTCCTACATCATCCGGAAGTCCTGATCTCGTATGTTCAGGCATTAAAAATTGCAGGTGTGCTGGTATCTGTAAAGATTCGCGCAGGAGTAGCTGCCGATGATGTTGAATTGTCACGTCTGCTCTGGAAAGCAGGTGCTGATATCCTCCACATTGATCTCATGGACTTTGATCACACCTATCTGAAAAGAATCCGCGATACATCCCCGGTTTTTATTATAGCAAATAATGGTATCACTACCTTTGAAAAAGCAAAAGAGATGTTTTCGCATGGTGCTGATATGATCTCTCTTGCCCGGAATTCAGATAAACAGACCCTCTCGACCCTGTATGCGCAGATAGCGCAATATACAAAGGAACATGGATGGTATAATGCACCAAAACAGCTCTGCCGGGGAGGAGATATCAGGTCGCTTGCGTTTTGTTGTATGCCGGTCAAACCCTGTCCACTCCTGCCCACTCTCCAGCATTATAACATCAGTCCGCAGGAGTTCGTTACCATGAAGATGGAAGCCGTCACAGGAACACCTCTGGAACAGGGGGCCAATACCTGCTTTGGCAGTCTTGTATATTGCTGTAAAGACACCACCCCATGTATGTTCAGGGATGCAACACTTCGTCAGGCCGGAATTAAAAAATCCACCTACATGGATCTGAAAAGAGAGATCTCAAAAAAATTACTGAAAAAAATCTTCAAATGAAGGCAGAAATCAGCAGAACGGAACAGGCGCAGATGGCTATGGCATTTGAGGTCTGTGCCTGGGACAAACCAGGGAATGTAGACCGGTGTCATGACTATCCTGACACAAAACTTGAGCATTTTCTTGCATCAGTCATATTCTGCAGACCGGCTCTTGAAAAGGCTGAACACCGGCATGGTTGTGTTGGTGCCCTTATCAGGGAAGCGACCATTCTGACCGGGCGGCATAAAGGAGGGAATACCCATTTCGGTGCCTTTATTCTGCTCATCCCCCTGATTATGGGTGGCACCATAAAGGAAGCATCAGAAATTGTCAGACAAACGACCATTGAAGATGCCCTGGATTTTTATGATGCCTTTGCCCATACAGCGGTCAGGGTCAGGGAAAAGGATGAACTTGACATCAATGACCCGAAGGCAAAAGAAGAACTCATAAAGCGGAAGATGACATTTTTTGATGTTATGGAATATTCTGCCCCACATGATCTTGTCGCCCGTGAAATAACCCAGGGATTTCCTCTTACCCGGTATACAGCCGACCTGCTCTTTACATATCAGAATGAGAAAAATCCTATATCAAAAGTATTTCTAAAACTACTCTCAGAATATCCGGACACCTTCATCGCGAAAAAGTTTGGCGTCGGTGCATCAGAACTTGTCAGAGAGAAGGCTGCCCAGGTTTTGGCAGGGAAGATACGTTCTGCACAACTGGATGAATTCTGTCTGGATAATGGGTACAATCCCGGTTCATTGGCAGATATCATGATATCCGGGCTTTATGTAGCGTTAGGAGAAGGATGGGAGTGGGACCATTAACAGATCCGGTGGACCAGATATTCACTGAAGGAATCAATGAGGTGATCGTTTCAACCTGTAACAATGCTGCCCCCATGGGGATTATCAGGAAGAATGATTCACTCTCAATGATAGTATTTCGGACAAGTCATACCGCGCAAAATATTATACGGGATGAATGGATTGTTGCCCATATATCCCATGATCCAATTCTTTTTGTTAAAACAGCCTTTGAAGATCTCTCAGAAGAATCCTTTATTCAGGAGCAGATCGGAGATCGAACCATTCACCGGCTGAGAGGTATTCAGAACTGGATATGCTGTAATGCACATGTTGAACATACTACATCAGAAAAACTTTTTGTAAGGCTTGAACCAATCCATGTGAACATCACAAAGGTCCTGCCAATGCCGGTTCACCGTGGCCTAAATAATATCATCGAGGCAACGGTCCATGCCACCCGGTTCATTCTCAATAAAGATCCTGAGCTTGCCAGGTTTATCCGTCATCATGGTGATCTGGTTCTGCGATGTGGAGGAGAACAGGACAAACGGGCTATGCGACTCCTCTATGGATATGTGAACACAAAAGTCCCGGGAACATTTACATAAAAATCAGACCGGAGAAATTCTCCTGATAACTCCGGTTTCATTCGTTCTGTATCCCCCCAGACGGGTGAGGAGGGATTTGAATTTGTCAGATTGAATGAGGGATACAAGGCTTTGAACCCTGGAATCTGACTCAAAGATCTCTTTCCTCGCGACAAGTTCGTACCGCTCGGTTCCGACCGGGATGAATGGAAGATTATATGCTTTTGCTGCTGAATGAACCGCCATTCCGAGATCGGCATCCCCGCTCATGACAGCAAGGCAGACGGCAAGATGGGTTGTTACTTCACGATTATATCCCTGAATGGATTCAGAAGCGATTCCTTTCTCTTTTAGCATATAATCAAGCAGCATCCGGGTCCCTGATCCCTTCTGTCGGTTTATAAAACGATGCGTGGTAATGGCATCAAAATCCAGTCTATCCCTGGATACGATCCCCTGTTCCCGTTCTGCAACACAGATGAGGACCAGTTCTTCATCAGGCATGTACCGCTTAAGGAATGCAATATTATAATCACCGTCATCTGAGAGGAGATGCATGGGGGCCAGATGACAATCACCCCTCTTTAATGCCATGAGACCTCCCATACTCCCGACGTGGACGGATGCGGGGAATATTCCGCTAGCTCTCAGAAGATCAGACAGATGATCAATGACAGGATCATGTGAGCCGGTAATGAGAATGGTCTGTTCTGCCTCAGTCAAAGGAGTCGTAACGTTGACTGAAACAAGAGATCCTGCTTCAAATCCTTCTGAAGATGCCGGAATGGTGATATATCCGTTCGACCTGACAAGACTCATCTGGATACCTGATCCTCTGCTCTGGGGGAGAGCAACCCAGGTATCCTTGATCTTTCCTGTTGTTACCAGAATAAATTCATCAATGCCGATATCAGAGTAGAGCGGCCCTGCCAGCCTTGCTTTTATTATCTGATACCGGGGAACATTCAGCCCATACCATATGAGTATTGGGCGGACAATTTCCCGAAGAATGGTATGACAGGCGACCGGGTACCCTGGCATTCCAATGACCAGTTTTCCTGATATCTCTCCAAATATAACCGGTTTTGCTGGTTTGATTGCAAGACCGTGCACAAAGACAGTCCCCAGTTCACTGATGATCCTGCTGGTGTAGTCTTTTGTCCCTTTTGATGAGCCGGCTGATATGAGAACCAGGTCATGGGAAGCTACCGCCCCCGCGATCGCATCTCTAATTTTTTCAGGCTCATCTGGGACTATTGGATATAACGTAACAAGGGCACCGCTTTCCATAATCTCAGCAGCAGCCATGAGCATATTACTCTCAATAACCTGCCCTGGTTTTGGCATCGTTCCCAAGGGAACTATCTCGCTTCCGGTTGGGATGAGAGCAACTCTGACCGAAAGAACATCAACAGCAGGAATCCCGTATGATGCCATCGCTCCGATATCTCCTGACCGAATGGTATGACCCCCCGGGAGAATCATCTCCCCAAGAGCGATATCTTCACCGACCGGACGGATATGCTGCCAGGGATATGCAGGTACACGGATTTGAAAACCTTCATCGGTCTCTTCCGTATCCTCGATCATTATGACCGCATCATATCCTGAGGGGATGAGATTGCCGGTGTTTACCCGGACAAAATCGGTGATGATGATTGGGTTCTGATCCGTTGCTCCGTGAGTATCACCCGACTTTACCGCAATCCCATCCATCGCAGAGAGATGACCGGCCGGGTAGGAGAGGGATGCATGAATAGCATGAGCAGTTACCAGTCCGATTGAATCCTGAACCGACACGGTTCTAACTCCTGCCTCAAACGGGAAACGGTTCTGTAACAACCTGAGTCCCTCGGATAAGGATTTCAATTGGAGATATCGGTCTGTCATAAACTCCTCCAGGGTTCTGCAAAAACACGAGTTCCTTTTTCATACCCTTCAGTATCTGCAGGAATACAGAGCAGTCCGTCACTCGCTACAAGGGTATTGGTAAGTCCTGATTTACCAAAAACAGGTGTTATGGTATCTTCATTCAGCATAACCCTGATATAATCCTCTCTTCCTTTTGCCGAAGAAACAGGGGAAGTGAGTACTCCAGATATCCGGACCGGATGTGAAATCTCACCGGTCATAGTATAAATCAGGTCTCTGACAAGGGCATGTAAGACAACATACGCAGAGGCAGGATGACCAGGGAGGCCGATTACCGGTTTTTCCTGAACCTTGCCGATAATTGTGGGTTTTCCCGGTGAGAGAGCGATACCATGCACCATCAGTTCACCTTTTTGTCTGATGATATCCGCACACATATCCCGCTCACCTTTTGAGCTTCCACCCGATATGAGAACCATATCTGCCTGACTGACGGCCTGAATGAGTGCATCTAGAAGAGCAGTCCGATCATCTCGGACTATTCCGACAGGAACTGGAATACCTCCCGCCTCCTCGATAAATCCTACGCACAGATAGGTATTCACATCCCGAATCTGCCCGCCTTGAGGAATCTCTGATACGGGGACAATCTCATTTCCCGTTGAGATGATAGCAATCCGTGGTTTTTCAGATACCGGCACTTCTGAAATACCGCAGGCGGCCAGGACACCCATAACCCGTGAAGAGATTCGTGTACCTGCATGAAGGGCGGGTTTTTGTGATGAAAAGTCCTCACCTCTGAATACAATGTTCTCACCGACCGCTACCGGTTTTGAGATGAACACATCATTTCCCATCTCCTCGCAGTACTCAACCATGACCACGGCATCAGCCCCTGGTGGAAGATACGCCCCGGTCGGGATATACATACAGGTCCCAAAAGACACATTCCCTGATGGCTCATCACCCATCTCAACTCTGCCTGACAACCGGAGCATGACAGGAATGCTCTCTCCTGCACCAATGGTATCTGCAGCACAGACCGCATACCCGTCAACAGTAGAACGATCAAAACCGGGTATATCAATATCTGATATGATATCAGCACTGAGGACATACCCATGTGAATCTGCAAGGGCAATGGTCTTACCCGGGGTTTTTCTGGTAAGACTTAAGAGAATTGTCCTCGCAGTATCGACCGGGATGACCGAAAGAAACCGGCTCATTTAAAGCAGCCAAGTTGACATGCACGAATTTTTACATTGTTGGTGTTGCAGTATTTTGCAATATCCATCTTTGAGATGCCATACTTTTCAGAGATCTCAAAGGCTTTCGGACATTGAATTTCAGTACTGATACCCTCAGTTTCAAAAATTGATTTTATCTTTTCAGGTTCCATATATAATAATTGTAAATTTGTGAATAAAGGTTATAGCTAATAATTACCATTCATGACGCCAAAACAACAGGTACCAACAACACTCCTTATCAGCTCACGCAAAGACCCGGCCGGTTCACTCATTCATGAAGAACTCTATTCTTTGCTAGAAGATGACAAAAGGGCTCATACCCATATCAGACACTGGCATGCAGAAGAACGGCTTATCTATCTTGATGGCCCCTCCCTCCCCCATAATGCAGATAGGATCCTTTTTCTATCCCGCCATGCCAGTGAACGGCCACGGCCGGTTCTGACGGTCCACGTTACAGGAAATTTTGGATCTGCGGATTATGGGGGACGTCCGAACACCCTGACGCCTGCAGCAACCGACCTTATGCACGCTCTCATCAACCGGCTGGTCATCCATGCTCCGGAAGGGTATGAGGTAATGTATGAGGCTACCCATCATGGTCCGACAGATATCTATCTCCCCTCCTGTTTTATCGAGCTCGGCAGTACAGAGAAGGAATGGAATGACCGGATTGCTGCCAGGGCAGTTGCACAATCCGTGCTTGATGCTCTACTCATGGATACATCACAAGTCATCCCTATGGCAGGATTTGGAGGGACACATTATGCCCAGCGTCAGACAGAGATCACAAAATTAACCAGAGGCGGCTTTGGTCATATAATGCCGTCCCGAGATATCCCTCACCTGAATGATGCATTATTTCAGGATATCATCTCCTCCTCCGGTGCTGTTGCAATCTATATTGATGGGAAATCCATATCAGGAAAAGAGGAGCGGATGATCACCAGTCTTGCAGAGAAGCATACTATCCCGATCCTTGGTCAGGGGGATCTGATGCGGTTCTTTGATCTCCCGTTCTCTGAGTATATATCTATCAGAAACCTGGCAGAATCACTCATCCCCGGATCATCAATCATTCTCCATACCATCCTGGAGATGCCTAACCCCGTCTCCCTGACCATTCCGGGTGAGCTGATCGATGAAGTCATGAAAGTAGCTGCAGAAGAGTTCATTTCTGCGCTAGACTCATTTCCAATCGTACATATGACCGGGAGAGGAAAAGCTTGTCATCCGGTTTTTATCACCGATGCAGCATTCAGCGGCAGAATATCGGATGAATTAATACATCTCTGCGTAACATTGTTACAGGACAGATACACCTGTTCTTTTGAGGGGGATTCTTTAATCATCAAAAAATTACGGTTTGATCCGAAGAAAGCCAAAGAACTGGGCATTCCTTCAGGCCCGCTCTATAGTGAGCTGATGGCAGGAAAGCCTGTCGAGGTTGGTGATTCGGTTATCTATCCGGAAATGGTGATGACAGAGACAGAAAAGCGGATTCACATTCCGCAGAGGCAGGCCAGATGAAATCAATCGTTGAAGAAGCGCTTAACAGGGCAAAGGCAGAGCAACAGATTCCGCAGAATAATAGTGATCTTGATGCTGTTCTCCGGACGATGACAACCCGGATATCAGTTATCGGTTGTGGCGGTGCCGGGTCAAACACCATAACCCGGATGAAGGATGAGGGGATTGCAGGAACCACCCTGTATGCCATCAATACCGATGCCATGCATCTTGCAACCGTCAAGGCAGATCATCGGATTCTTATCGGAAGACAGCGGACACGGGGTCTTGGGGCAGGATCCTATCCGCAGGTCGGGGAAGAGGCAGCACTTGAGAGTGAGCATGACATCCGCCGGGCTGTTGAAGACTCTGACATGGTCTTTATCACCGCGGGTCTTGGCGGGGGAACTGGTACCGGGTGTGCTCCGGTGGTTGCACGGGCAGCCCATGAAGAAGGTGCCCTGACAATAGCCATAGTCACTCTCCCCTTCTCATCTGAAGGGGCCATCAGGATGGAGAATGCCGAGGCAGGACTTGAACGTCTTCGTGATGTTGCAGACACCGTTATTGTGGTTCCCAATGACCGGCTTATTGAGGTTGTTCCGAAATTGCCCCTCTATGCCGCATTCAAGGTAGCCGACGAGGTCCTGATGCGGGCGGTCAAAGGTATCACCGAACTTATCACCGTACCAGGTCTGGTAAACCTTGATTTTGCTGATGTTCGGGCCATCATGGAGAAAGGAGGAGTTGCCATGATCGGGATGGGTGAGAGTGATGCCCAGGACAAGTCTGCGGATTCGGTGCGAAAAGCCATACGATCTCCCCTCCTTGACATCGATATCTCCTGCGCCACCTCAGCTCTCGTCAATGTTACCGGCGGTCCGGACATGACCATGGCTGAAGCTGAGGGGGTTGTTGAAGAGGTTTATGCCCTGATTGACCCTGATGCACGGATAATATGGGGAGCACAGATAGATCCGACGATGCAGAACACCATCAGGACTCTGCTTATCCTGACCGGCGTTCGGTCGCCACAAATATATGGTAGAAATGAAAAAAATAACCCGAAATTTCAGAGACACTTTGAGATTGATTTTCTGAAGTGATATACATGGAAATCCCCAAACTAGACATCAATTTAAACGAGGAACTTTTCCGCAAATACATGCGTATCCTCAAACTGGCCCGCTTTCCAACACGGGATGAGTATACAAAAATAGCACTCGTCGCTGCGGCAGGTGTCGTACTGATTGGAATTATCGGGTTTGCAATCTACGAACTCTTCCTTGTACTTCCGGCCTGATTCGTATGGAGAATGAACACCGTCTTACCCGCATTTTTGCGGTAAAGACCACAAACCGGGCAGAACGGTCGGTCGCAGACAATATCGACAAGGCGGTGCGGGACGCGGATAATGATATCCGGGTTATGTCAGTTATTGTCCCTGACGAACTGAAAGGATATGTTCTGGTAGAGACCGATGAGCCGATTGCCAGGGTTCAGGAACTGATGGAACATGTTCCCAGTGCGCGCACTGTCCTCCCAGGAGTTACCACCCTGGAAGAAGTCGGTCACTACCTGATACCAAAACCAGCAGTCAGTGGCATTGACGAAGGGACGATTGTTGAGCTTATCAACGGTCCGTTCAAAGGAGAAAAAGCGGTAGTCAAGCGTGTAGACGCCTCAAAAGAAGAGATTACCGTTGAGCTGTATGAAAGTGTTCTGCCAATTCCCATCACGGTTCGCGGTGACCATGTCAGAGTCATCGACCGTGGTGAGGACGACTCATAAGGTATCTCCGGCACCTGCCGGGACATATTCTTTTTTATCTATCCTTCCAACCTTTATGAACCCAGATGGACATAACCGTCCTGACTGGTGATACACAATGGCAGAAGTAGTCGAGGTACTAGTACCCGGTGGCAAAGCCACTGCTGGTCCGCCACTTGGTCCGGCACTGGGTCCCCTTGGTATCAACGTCAAAGCTGTTGTTGATGAGATTAACAAAAAAACCGCATCCTTCAATGGT
>NZ_JAIWNS010000069.1 GCF_020216685.1 Methanospirillum hungatei
ATGCAGGTTCCTGTCCGTGTTGAGGTGGACGAGAAGAAGAACTTCACCATCTCGGTTGGTATTCCACCCACGACAGCGCTCATCATGAAAGAAGCAGGCGTTGAAAAAGGCTCTGGTGAGCCAAATACCAAAATTGTCGGGGACGTGTCACTTGAGGCTGCTGTCACGATTGCCAAAATGAAACTTGATGACATGCTCTCCTATGATCTCAAGAATGCGGTCAAGGAAGTTGTCGGTACCTGCGTATCGCTTGGTATTACAGTTTCAGGCAAAAAACCCAAAGATATGCTCAAAGAGATAGATTCGGGCGCTCATGACGCAGTTCTCGTGGGATAGAATCGATATGTAACCATAGAAGATCGTGGAATCGATCACGGTCGCATCACTATGGAGGAACCTGATGGTAGAGAAGAGCGTCCTTATTGACGCATTGAAAAAGGCAAAAGAACAGGCGCCTGAACGGAAATTCACCGAGAGTGTCGATATGACCATTAACCTGAAAAATATCGACATGTCTCAGCCGAAAAACCGTATTGATGAGACCATCCTCCTTCCCCACGGGAATGGAAGAGTAGTCAAGATAGCCGTTCTTGGTTCTGGTGACATTGTCACTCAGGCACGAGAATCCGGCGTTGAACTCATCATGGGGCCGGAAGAAATTGAGCGCCTTGGAGGTGCCCCTCGTGAAGCACGTAAAGTTGCATCCGAGCATCAGTTTTTCCTTGCAGAAACGCAGGTTATGAGTCTTGTCGGAAGATGGCTTGGTCCACGACTTGGTCCACGAGGCAGAATGCCCCAGCCGATCCCCGCCGGTACGGATATCCGTCCGATCGTGGAGCGTCTTAGGAAATCTGTCAAAATCAGAACCAAGGACAAGATGTCATTCTCACTCAAGGTAGGAACAACCGCCATGAGTGAAGAGGAGATTGCAGAGAACATCGATGCAGTCCTCAAGCGTATTCTCTCAAAACTTGAGATGGGTGACTTCCAGGTCAGATCGGTCTATGTCAAGACAACGATGGGGCCGTCTGTGAAGGTGGAGTTATAATGGCATTGTATACCGCACATCTGCCCCAGTGGAAGAAGGATGAGATTACCACTATCAAGCGTCTCTCCAGCGAATATAAGCTGGTCGGACTGGTTGATATGTATGGTATCCCAGCCAGACAGGTGCAGGATATCAGAAGAAATCTTCGCGGGAAAGCCGAACTGATTATGACCCGTAACACCCTCATCGAACATGCATTCGGTGAGATCGGGGGATCCATAACAGACCTCTCTTCACACTTATCCGGGCATTCTGCTCTCATCTTTACTAATGAGAATCCTTTCAAGCTCTACAGCATGCTTGAAAAGACTAAAACAAAGATGGCAGCACGTCCCGGAGAGACTGCACCGGAAGATATCGTCGTTTCAAAAGGACCGACCAGTTTCCGTCCAGGTCCAATCGTCGGTGAGCTTCAGCAGGCCGGCATTCCTGCAGCAATTGAGGCAGGAAAAGTTACCATTCGTGAAACAAAAACGGTGGTAAAAGCTGGTCAGGAGATCAACAAAAAACTTGCAGATGCACTTGCAAAGCTGGATATCAAACCGATGGATGTCGGTCTTATCCTGCAGGCAGCCTTCTACGAAGGAAGTATCTACGAGTCTGATGTTCTAGCAATCGACGAGACTGCATTCTATAACAGCATCATCACCGCTGCAACCCACGCCTTTAATCTGTCAGTCAATGCTGCATACCCAACCCGGGATACCGCATCTGCACTGCTGACCAAGGCTGTCCGTGAAGCACGCGGAGTTGGTGTCGAGGCTGCAGTCACCAGTAGTGACATAATCGATGCAGTTCTAGGAAAGGCACAGGCTCAGGCCATGGCTCTCCAGAATGTTGTCGGATAATCAATATGCAAACAATACGAGTAATCGGAAAAATATTTAGGTGAATTAACATGGAGTATGTATACGCTGCACTCCTTCTGCACAAGGCAGGAAAGGAGATCAACGAATCCTCTGTTCAGGCAGTACTTTCTGCCGCTGGTATCGCTGTCAACGAATCACGTGTCAAGGCACTTGTCGCATCCCTTGATGGTGTCGACATTGAGGACGCAATCAGCAAGGCAGCAGCAGAAGAAGCACCAGCTGAAGACAAGAAGGCAGAAGAAGAGAGTGGAATGGCAGGGCTTGGTGCTCTGTTCGGCTAAACTCTTTTCTTTTTTCTCTTCGACACAATTACTGTTCGGTCCAGTTTCTCAATTCATTAAAAAAAAGAAATTCTTTTCTGTAAAAATCAGGGGCTCATAGCCGTTGCATTATACGGCGGGTTCATCTCATCATACGAAACACCAAATCTTTTCAGAATCGTCGGTGTGATATCTTTCTGATCTCCGGTCAGATTATATCCCGGTTCATTGGTCACCATCCAGAGAGAGATCTGTCCGGTATGATCTTTGGGACCGGTATTGAATCCATGATCGGTGGTAATATACAGGACAGTCTTATCTGATATTCCAAGATCTTTAAGTGCCTGCAGAATGCTTCCGGTTGCTTCGTCTATCTTCAGTATTGCAGCAATCTGCTGAGGAGATCCTGCCCCATAGGCATACCCTGCATCTGCTGCATCCCTGAAATGAGCGAAGATAAAAAAGCGTCCCAGAGATCCAAAGTGATAGACAGATTCAGATGCAACCGATCCGACAAGGCCGGCATCACTGTTCCGGTCATAGTAATAATCAACCACCTTGCCTGCATGATAAAAGGGCAACCCTTTGAGCATCCCAAGACTTCTCTCCTGTGATGCCACAATAGCAGTACTGATATTATCTGACCCGAATGCATCTTCAAGCCGTTCAAAAACCGTCATCCCGTGAGGGATCTCACCATATCGCATACTTTTAAAAACTCCGGTCTGTTCCGGTGAATAACCAGTCAGAATCTGGGCGTGACCAGCCATGGTATCTGGATAATGATCGGTAATTGATATGTTGATAAAACTGCCAGTTTTTAAAAGAGAGGAGAGATGAGGCAGAGACCCGGTTTCAAGAAGATTTTGGAGGGTGTCTTTTGAAATACCATCCCATGAGATGAGGATAATACCCCGTGGATCCGAAGGAACTGCAGAAACATTCCCAATAATGATACAAATCAGCAGAAAAAGGACAACCACACTCTTTCTTTTGGTATTACACAGATGGTCTTTCATATCAGAACAGACTCCGTCCATAACGCTGACCAATTTTCATAAAATAAGACTGATGATACTCCTCCGCAGGCCAGAAAGTTTCTGCCGGAACAACCTCTGTAGCAATTGCGGCATGATATCGACCTGACTGGTTCATCTCGCTAATAAATTTTTCTGCCTCCTCTTTTTGTTCAGGTGAGGTATAGAAGATGACGGAGCGGTACTGGCTGCCGACATCAGGCCCCTGCCTGTTTATTTCTGTTGGATTATGCAGGGAGAAGAAAATTTCCAGAAGTTGCCGATAGGTTATTGCCGCATCATCATATTCAAGAGCAATTGTCTCTGCATGACCGGTCGTATCTGAACAGACATCCTGATAGGTTGGTTCTGTTGTATGCCCTCCCATATATCCGACTTTGGTATGAATTACTCCCGGTATATTCTGAAATCCTGCTTCAATGCCCCAGAAACAGCCACCAGCAAAAAAGGCAATTCCCATATACCGATCTTGGTCTGAAAACTATTTAGTGAGATGGGTGAAGAAAAATTTAAACTATAAAGGAAATTGTTCATTATGAAATATTCTTTAACCGGGCTTTTCAGCCTGCTCATATTTCTCTTCTGCGTATCACAGGTTAATGCAGATTTAAGAACAATCTCACCAGGAGGGACTGTTTTTCTTGGAGAAGAGGGACTTGACATTTCTGCAACCGGTGTTATGAACGGAGGGCAGATTGGATGGTGGGCACCGGGGAGCAGCAGAAGTTCAGACCCGACGGAACTCATGACTGTATCATCCCCGGACTCATTTTATGTATCGCCATCAGCCTTTTCAGGGAAAGAGGGGCTCTGGTACTCCTGGCCCGAAGGCAGCCCGGTATTCCAGGTAAAAAGGCCACAAGTATCGGTCAGAGTATATGATGAGACTGCAGATTTTGATGCAACAGGAAAATGGATACCAAGAGGAGATGCGGTATCATTCCGGATATCTTCAAATGTCTATGAAGCAAACTCCCGCGGAGGTCCGGACGGGCAGGTGGATATCGTTCTCACCAGTCCTGAAGGTGCAAAATACTCATCCGTATCAGGCCCGTCCGGATCTTTCAGCCTGTCCGGGATTCCGCTTACCTCTTCATTAACCTCCACCGGTCCGGTCTGGAGTACCGGGGGAGTTACCGTCGGGACCTGGACCGTTCAGGCAGAATTATCAATGAACCGCATTAAGGATAATATGCCTGACCTGGGGGCAGGGATATCAGTTCCTGTGGAAGTTCTTATTCAGAATGTCAATCCCCTGATTAAAGCACCGGTTGCGATTGAGATTGGAACCCCTGAACCGGATAGAACTCCAATAGTGACACAAACAACAGGTCCCGCATATTCAACCCCGGTTACAAAACCTGCAACCCCGGTCCAGACTTTAGAGACACAGATACAAACACCTGCACCAGCCTTCACACCTGTTCCAACCCCTACCTCTACAACCGAACACACTATCGAACCAACACCGGTGAAAACACCTGAATCAACACCAGTCCCTGAACCAACCAAAGCCCCGCTTGGTATACTCTCAATCATTGGAGCAGGTTTCGTTCTGATGGTTCTGAGAAGACCTTGAAAATATTTTCTGTCCCCGGATTTCATCGCCCTCTCAATAAATACATATTTTACCAGCGAACAGAATAGTAGTGTAAGAGATGTCCCACCTGAAACTACCGATAGGTATCCAGTCTTTTACTGAAATCAGAACCGGGGAATATGTCTATATAGATAAAACGCCCCTGATTCACTCATTGGTACAATCAGGAAAATATTACTTTCTTTCACGACCCCGGCGTTTTGGAAAAAGTCTCCTCATCGATACAGTAGATGCGGCTTTTTCTCAGAAACGGGATCTCTTTTCAGGACTTTTTCTGGACAGTTCTGATTCAAATTGGGACTGGAGCAGAAAAAACCCTGTTTTGAGAATTGACTGGTCACTTTCATCCCCACGGACACCGGAAGAATTAAAAACGCAGATACATGAACTCATCTCTTCCTGGGCAAGAACCTGGGATTTTGAACCTTTTGAAACATCAATAGGCGGACGAGTTTCTTCGATAATCAGAGAGATACACAAAAAAACCGGTGAAAAGATCGTTATCCTTGTAGATGAGTACGACAAGCCAATCCTTGACACCCTGGAAGATCCTGCTCGTGAAGCTGAGATGCGGGATATCCTGCGGGACTTTTATGGAGTCATAAAACCGCTCGATTCTCATATCAGGTTTGTTTTTATCACAGGTGTATCGAAATTTATTAAAACCGGTATCTTTTCCGGATTAAATAATCTTCAGGATATTACCCTTGACTTCCGGTACTCCACCATCTGCGGATATACAGAAGAGGATATTAGGACCTCCTTCGCATTCTGGTATTACCAATATGATCCTGATCTCATCCGTGATTGGTACAACGGGTACTCCTGGACCGGTAATTCAGTCTATAACCCCTTTGATATTCTTTTGTTTTTTGATTCAGGTATCTTCAGACCATACTGGTTCGAGACAGGAACGCCATCATTTCTCCTGAAAAATTGGCTGAATGAGCCACGATTACCAGCGGAGTATGACGGAATGATATCAGGTGATGAGATTCTCCTGTCATTTAACCCGGAAAAGATAACGGTTGAAACCTTATTATTTCAGACCGGATACCTCACCATCAGATCCTGGTCATCTGATGGCATCAGAGGGTTTCGATGTACACTCGGGTATCCAAACAAAGAAGTGAGAACATCTCTCAACCTCCTGTTCTCTGAGGCTCTTTCCGGTTATTCACTCTCTGATAATCGTGATATATTGTTTTCGATTCTGGAAACCGGGGATGAAGAAGGATTACATGCTCACCTTCAGTCTTTCTTCGCATCAATTCCTCATGACTGGTACCGGAAAAACCCCATTACAAGATATGAAGGTTATTGGGCAAGTCTGATATATTCGTATATTGCAAGTCTGGGATACGAAGTGATACCAGAAGATACGACAAATAAAGGGCGGATAGATCTGACGGTAAAAACCTCATCATATATCTGAATCTTCGAATTTAAAGTCAAAGGCATTGGGATGAAGGGAAGAAAACCCCCTCTTGATCACATACACGATCATGGATATGCCGAAAAATACCTGCGAGACCCCCGGCAGAAGAAAAAGATCGGTATTGTATTTGATCCGGAATCGCGAAATATTGAATCCTGGAACGTAGGATAAATATTTTTTTTCATATAACAGTTGTCCACATGAAGTATCAGGACCGATAATTATCTTAGATCGTAAGTAATAATGAATACTATGAATCTTGGAGCGACGATTATCAAATCTCGGCGGAGCGTCAGATCATACATTGATAAACCACTCAGCGATGAAATTATTAAAGAAACCCTTGAATGTGGTCGTCTGGCTCCGACAGCAATGAATCTGCAGCCCTGGCTTCTTGGTGTTGTAACAGACCGTGATCTGCTGAAAAAAATAGCAGATATCACCGATCATGGGAAATTCATCGCTGAAGCAGCTGCCTGTTTTGTCACATGCGGCGATAAAAATGCAAAATATTATCTGGAAGACTGCTGTGCAGCAACCATGAACATGATCACCTGTCTGCAAGCCTATGGTGTCGGAAGCTGCTGGGTAGCCGGCGACAAAAAAGAGTATGGGGCTGAGATCTGTAAACTTCTGGAGATACCAGAGCCCTATTCATTAACATCACTCATTCCGGCAGGCTATCCAAAAGAAGTAAAAGTTCCAAGTAAAAAACCGGGAAAAGAGATCTTCTTTACCAACCGGTGGTCACCGGAAGAAAAATAAGGGATTTTATAATCCAATCTTGATTTTACCGTCCAATGCCATTATATTGACTGGAATAACTTGACTACATCAGTATAGTCAATTCTGTTATTTCCTGAAAAGTCAAATGCTGCCACCGGTTCATTTTTGCTGATCCAGTCCATCTGCTTAAAGAAGGTCACCACGTCAGAGTAATCCGCCCGTCCATTTCCGTTCACATCCTCATACTTCCCGTCACCATTGAGGTCTTTTGGTGGCTGGCTCATACCAGGAAGGGCAACAACACCTGAAGATGACCCGCCACCACCAAGGGCTTTGTAGAGATTAATTCTTCCACCAGAGACTGTTTTTCCAGAGAAGGCAGGGAGTTTGTCGACGGTATCCATAATCTTAGCCTTCAGAGCTGCAGGAGTCATCGATGGATTCTTCGAGAGCAGAAGGGCAGCAAGTCCTGCAACATGGGGTGTTGCCATTGAGGTCCCTTTCATCTTCACATACTGATGACCAAGTGATGTCGGATACGTGGACATGATCCAGTCTCCAGGAGCCGCGACGTCTACCGTGGCTGCGCCATAATTAGAGAATGAAGGTATCCCGTCCTTTGCATCAGATGCTGCAACCGAAATAATCTGGGGAGAATCAAAACCTGATGGATAATGCGGTGTGATATCATTGTTGGATCCCGCATTTCCTGCAGCACAGGGGAACAGAATATTGGTTGAAGCAATCGCATCCCCGAGTGCCTGACTTTTTGCAGTTCCTCCCCATGAACAACTGATAACATTGGCTCCCATCCGTCGTGCATAGGCGATGGCATTCAGCGATGCTGCGGTATCTCCGTTTCCATCGGCCCGGAGGAACTTTAGAGGCATGATCTTTACTTTCCAGGCAACACCAGCAATCCCTACACCGTTATTTCCAATCGCTCCAATCACTCCTGCACAATGGGTTCCATGTCCGTTGTCATCCATCGGGTCATTATCGTTGTTGATAAAGTCATATCCGTGAACATCATCCACATACCCGTTCCCGTCATCATCAATTCCGTTGTTTGGAATCTCACCCGGGTTTGTCCAGATATTTCCCGCCAGATCTGGATGGTTATAATCCACACCAGTATCGATGACGGCGACTACTATGGTATTTGATCCGGTAGTAATGTCCCAGGCCTTTGAGGCTCCAATATCAGCACCACTCATCCCCCCGGTCTGGCCGGTGTTGGAAAGAGCCCATTGTTCTGAAAATTTCGGATCATTTGGAAATGACAGAGCAGAAAGCGCTCCTATCTCATCTGGTCCTGCCGGTTCTGTCTCCGGAAGTGATAATGAGATGATATAATTCGGCTCTGCATAGGCGACATATGGTGAACTTTCAAGTTCTGCGATGGCCTCTTTTACTGATATCGGCCCCTTTATATCGAGTGCCTGGAGATTGGAAAGACCTTCATCTGAAAAATCGGTGGCTACTTCTGCCCCCAGCGCTTCAAGAGCAACCGGCCCTGATCCTTCAGCTGCAAGTGCTGCAACAGTCCCGTCTTTATACTTGACGATGACTTCGCCTGGCACATACGGAGCAGTTGCCTGCTCTCCGGTCCCATTTGAAGATTCAGATATTTCATCAGCATATACACCGGATATCAGACCTGAAAACAATAATCCGGTCAATAATAGAAGAGTTAACAGATATCGAAAATGCGCGAACTGCATGTTCATCCCCCACAAAGACAGCCGGTACAGACTGTATGTACTAGGATCTATAAATTCAGAGAGATTTAAGTATCTTCCCTGAAGGGTATGGCAGACATTTTTCCAGGGCATACAATTATGAAAAGGAAAACAATTATCCAAGGAACCGGTAACGTGTACCTATGAACCGGTCTGTACTCCAGGTCGCGCTGGATCTGGTTGAACTTGACCGAGCTATTACAATAGCCGGTGAAGCTGTTCTGGGAGGTGCTGACTGGCTGGAAGTTGGAACTCCCCTCATTAAAAGTGAAGGGATGAGAGCCGTATCAGCTTTGAAATCAGCATTTCCTGACCGGCAGATCATTGCTGATATGAAAACCGCCGACACCGGGGCAATCGAAGTAGAGATGGCAGCAAAGTCAGGAGCAGATATCGTCTGTGTCCTCGGAGCATCAGATAATTCTGTCATTGCCGAATCGGTCCGGGCTGCACGAAAATACGGGGTGAAGATCATGGCTGACCTCATCTCGGTTCCAAACCCTTCAGGCAGGGCCGGTGAACTTGAACAGCTCGGTGTGGATTACATCTGTGCTCATACCGGTATTGACCAGCAGATGACCGGTACAGACTCACTTGACCTTCTCATGAAAGTCATCAGGGAAGTAAGCATACCGGTCGCTGCAGCTGGTGGAATATCAGAAAAAACAGCACCCGGAGCAATAGCTGCAGGGGCCTTTATTGTCATTGTTGGTGGTTCCATTATCAGGTCATCTGATGTCACCGGTTCTACGCGCAGAATTAAGGAGGCCATGAATCAGCCGGTTCCCTATGCCGGCCCTGAGATCTCTCGGGAAGATGAGATTCGGGAGATCCTCAGGTATGTCTCATCATCCAATGTATCTGATGCCATGCACCGGAAAGGAGCCATGACAGGAATGATTCCCCTTTGCCCGGGAACAAAAGCCATCGGGAAGGCGGTCACGGTGCAGACTTTTGCCGGAGACTGGGCAAAACCGGTGGAGGCAATTGATATCGCGTTACCAGGTGATGTCATCGTCATTAATAACGACAAGGGGACACATGTTGCTCCCTGGGGAGAACTTGCAACCATCTCGTGTCTTAACCGGGGAATTAGTGGTGTTATCATTGATGGAGCAGTCAGGGATGTTGATGATATCAAAAAGATGCAGTACCCCCTCTGGTCCACGGCAATGGCCCCGAACGCCGGAGAGCCAAAAGGATTTGGTGAGATTGGGTCTGAAATCCAGTGTGGTGGCCAGACGGTGAACCCTGGAGACTGGATCATCGCCGATGAAAGTGGTGTTGTGGTCATCCCGAAAACCCGTGCATATGAGATTGCAAGGCGTGCCAAAGAGGTTTATAATACGGAACTTCGGATCAGGCAGGAACTCAGACAGGGAAAGACACTTTCACAGGTCATGAATCTTCTCCGGTGGGAGAAGCATTCCTAATTTTTCCGAATTCTATCATTTTTTTTTGATTTATTAGAGGACCGGAATTGCATTCGCAGATATATTATATAGTAACTAAATCATATAGTGACTAAGCAAAATGGAAGATAATCAAAACATCCGTGATCTATACCAGATCTGGATGCGTCTTATGAATAAGTTAAGCGAATCTGAAAAACTGCCCAGAAATTACGGGATTGAAGAACTAATGACCCCATCAGATATTCATCTTATCCAGGCAATCGGAGCCAATCCTGAATATAATATCCGGGCAATTTCAGATATTCTTGGCATTACACCAGGTGCAGCATCTCAACAGGTGACCAAACTGGCAAAACGAGGTCTGGTAACAAAAAACAGGGGCGTAAAAAATGAGAAGGAAGTGTTTCTGACACTGACGCCTCTCGGAGAGGAAGCATTTCAGCATCATGAAACGCTTCATGAAGAAATTTATCAGCGGATTATCAGCAGAATAGAACCTCTGGAAACCAAAGAGATACAAACTATGAAACGGGTGCTCCTGGCTATGGAATCGGTGTATGAAGAACGACTCTGCGAAGTCAGAAGAGAACTTGCGCAGCACAATGCCCGGAATGAGGCAGATGAATGTATGGGGGACTCATCATGAGTGCCTTTCGCCGGATTGGGGAACTGACCATCGCCCACCTGATCAACGATATTTATGCACCGGTCCTGATGGCCCTCCAGCCGGTACTGATCACCATATATGGATATGGTTATTTTGAGGCGGCATTACTCCCGGTCGTTCATAGTCTGACATCATCCCTCTTACAGCCACTTTTTGGATATCTTGCAGATAACAAAGGAATTAAAGTGAGTATCGGAATATCCATCCTTCTTTCCGGTATAGGAGTATCTCTTCTGGGTCTGATTCCAGACCAGTATTATATCATGCTCCTGTGTGTTACCCTTTCAGGGATTGGACATGCAAGTTTTCACCCCGGTGCTCTCTGTCAGGTCAGCATTCTTGCAACCGGAAGTTCCCGTGGGAAACTTACCTCGCTCTTTGTGGTGGGTGGGAACATGGGAATGGCTCTTGGGCCCATCATCGCCGGGATAATCCTGACAACCGGAGGGGTTCCTCAGGTCATCTGGCTGATTATCCCTGCTGTAGCAACCGCTTTATTCCTGCACATAAACCCGCTTGCGGATTCCTGTAACATAAAACAGGAGAACACATCCGAAGGAGAAGAGAACTGGAGGCCGGTCATGCTCCTCTTCACCGGAGCTACCCTTCGATCCTGGGTTACCTTTGGAGCTATGACCTTTTTACCCACATATCTGGTGCTCGAAGGATATTCGCTCCTTGAAGCGACTACTTTAGTAAGTATCATGATGATAGCCGGTGTTGCCGGTCAGTTATCAGGTGGTGCTCTTTCAGACCGGATTGGCCGGAAAAAAGTTATCGTCATCACCACATTAGCATCCATTCCGGCCTTCATCGCTATTCTTCTGACCCATGGATTGTTTTTAATTATATCCATGATGATCTTCGGGTTTTTACTCTGGTCGTCTTTCTCGGTCACCATCGCATTATCCCACGAGATGATACCTTCCAAGATAGGGCTGATTTCGGGATTATTCCTTGGAATTGCCATGGGGGCCGGAGCAATCGGGGTATCGATATCAGGAGCTGTTGCTGATATGGCAGGGCTCTACACAAGCCTTGAAACGTTCCCGGTTATCCTTGCAATTTCGGTCATCATCTTCATGCTCGTCAAATCTCCCTCTGTTCATTCCAGCCAGGATTAATCTATTCTATCTTTTTTATGAAAGGTGACTTATGTAAGATTGCCTAATATACCTTAAGGTGAGGTGGATGTGGTCAGGGAAGAGTGTGAACATTCTTCTAATTATTGTATTGACTAGTGTATTGATAATAGGGGGGACTCTCTGCTCTGCGGATGAAGAAGATATCAGTAAGGGAGGGTTTGCTCCCCTGTCACTTCAATGGCAGAAGATAGCAGGAGCGGAGAATACTTCAGCAGATAGTCAGTACTGTTGCGGAAGCGGGCCGCTTCGGGAAAGCCCCGTGGATCTCTCCCATCTGATAGGGAAGAAGATTCGAAGTCTGTCTATTCTGGCGGATTATCCATCAAAATTTGATCTTCGGGATTCAAAACGGGTCCCTGCTATCCGAGACCAGGGGCAGAGCGGGAGCTGCTGGGATTTTGCGGCAGTAAAATCTCTTGAATCATCTCTTCTTCCTGAAGTTGCCAAAGATTTTTCTGAGAACAACCTGAAAAACCATGTCTCTGTGTATGATCCTGAAGGGTTCGATTTTGCCGATGGGGGAAATGATCTTATGGCTGCTGCCTATTTCCTGCGGGGTTCTGGACCGGTACCGGAAAAACTGGATCCATATAATCCATATTCTTTTATTTCACCCCAGAATCTCCCGGTAGAGACACGGGTCAGTGATGTTCCGATGATACCCGGACGCTCCGGCCCGACCGATAATGAAAATGTAAAGTGGGCTCTGGTAAATCTTGGCTGTCTGTACTCTACTATCCTGTATGATGACCAGTACTTCAATACCGAAACAAATGGGTATTACAATCCTGACGGAACTACTCCCAATCATGCGATCTCCATTATCGGCTGGGATGATACCTATCCTGCATCCAATTTTAATACTGAACCGGCAGGAGACGGAGCATTTATCTGTGCAAACAGCTGGGGGACAAACTGGGGAGATAAAGGATTCTTTTACATATCATATTACGACACTCTGATTGCAAAGCGGATCTCCGCATTTACTGCAGCAACCGATAATACCGACGGTAGTTATGGATATGATCCATTAGGCTGGGTGAACAGTTTCGGATTTGGATTTGCCGATGCCTCTGCTGCAAATGTGTTCACTGCTGATGCTGATATCGAGGTTACGAGTGCCGGGTTTTACATCCCACAGGTCGGAACCAGTGTTACCGCATCAGTATACCTCAATCCGGATAACGGACCGGTAGGAGATTCTTCGGTGGCAACATCAAATGGAGAAGTCTATCAGATTCCCGGCTATCACTCACTTCAGTTTGATCTTCCGGTAAAGGTAAAGAAAGGTGAGAAATTCTCTATAGTTGTTGATTTTAACACACCGGACTATGGATTTCCCATCCCGGTTGAATATCCGGTGCCAGGGTACAGCAGCAAAGCGACTGCACAGCCGGGACAGAGTTATGTGAAAACATCCACTGGAAAATGGTCTGATCTGACGACCTGGGATCCTCAGGGGAATGCATGTATTCGTGCAGGATACCGGCTGATATCAGGGCCAAAAGCAGATTTTTACGCAGAACCAACCAGTGGAAGTGCCCCGCTGACGGTAACGTTCCATGATATCTCTACCGGAAACCCTGAACGCTGGCTCTGGCAGTTTGGTGACGGATCTACTTCTACTGAACAAAATCCCATCCATACGTACTCATACAATGGAGTATACTCCGTTACCCTCACCAGTGATACCCCGGCCGGAGAATCTATGATGGTAAAGAAGAATTATATCACCGTCTCCGAACCGACAAAGATAATCGTTCCCGATGACCATTCACTTATTCAGGAAGCTATCAACACCGCTCCACCAGGATCTACTATTCTTGTCAGATATGGATATTATCCTGAAAAACTGACTATAAACAAACCAATAACCCTTATTGGAGAGAGCAGTGCCGATGGACAAAAACCTATCATTGATGCACAATTTACCGGAACACCAGTCAGCATCACTGCCGCCGGAGTTACGGTTGAGAACTTTTCCCTGACCGGAGCATGGTCTGAAACTGCCATCCGCCCTGGTGTTGCAGTCAGAGGGAACAAAGCGGTTATCAAAAATAACTGGATCTTTGAGAATTACGCTGGAGTGAGGTTTGAAAGTGTTGCCGGAGGAATTCTTGATGGAAATATCATCTGGAACTCAACCAGCAATGCAATCTACGGAGAGTCCAGTTCTTATCTTGATATCTCAAATAATACCGTCGTCTGGACAAAAGAGTCGTCAGCGGTCAGGCTTGTATCCGCATACAACTCCGTTGTCAAAGGAAATGCAATCGCAGAAAATAAAAAAGCAGGACTTTCAGTTACCGGAACCGGGGTGACCGTCTATGATAATTACCTGAATAATACCCAGAATGTTGCTCTGACATCAGATACGAAAGTTACCTGGAATATTCCAAAGACAACCGGACCCAATATTGTTCTCGGCCCGTATATCGGGGGTAATTTCTGGGCTGCACCGGATGGGACCGGATTTTCAGAGACACACAAAGATGAAAACGGTGATGGTTTTTGTGATGAGGTCTACCGGATTTTGGGAGATAATGTAGATGAGCTACCTCTCGCTATTCCCGATTCCGTGCCTCCCTCTGCATCATTTGAGGCTGAACCAAGGACCGGGAGTCTGCCGCTGACTGTACAGTTCAAAGATACATCACTCGGCACCATTGAGAGCTGGCTCTGGGATTTTGGAGATGATACATCCTCATCCGAGCGGCACCCTGTCCATGTATACGAGAATATCGGATCCTATAATGTAAACCTGACAGTTACCGGCCCGAAAGGGAGTGATACTGAGTTAAAACTCTCATACATCACAGTCACCGGCACCGGAAACAAATATGTCCTGACTTTGATGCCTGGCTGGAATTTTTTCACTCCGCCAAAATCACTCTCACCGGGAAGTGATACTGCCGCACTATTTGGATCCATAGAGACCAGCGGACACTCAATATTTGAATTTCCAAACCAGACATGGGGCTGGACAAAGGTAAACCGGGATACTGTGCTCCATCCGGTAACCGGATACTGGATTTACTCAAAGAACCGGGTGAACACGACTCTCTGGCTTGATCCAGTCAGTGGCGGCAAGAAAACGGTTGAACCAGGATGGAACGCCATCGGATCTCCGGGAACCGGACCGGTTAAGGCTAAGGATGCAATGAGTACTCTGGGAGAGAGATGGACCTATCTCATCGGATATGATGAGGGTATGCAAAAATACGAGGACGTGATAATCAGGAAGGGATCAGGGATTCATTCGGATGACCGCCTTCTCAAATCAGGACATGGATACTGGCTTTATGCTACGGGGGCGGGAGATATCTATGCCGCATAACCCTAATTTCTCTGAGAAGAAAGACTCATCGGGAGATAAGATTATACACTTAACTGATGATTTCTAACAGAAACTGGTTGATCTTATTTGCTCTCTCCTTATGTTGCACTTCCTTTCTTCTTTTTCTTCTTCATTATGAGGTCTTTCATGATGTTCACCATATTCTTATCTATACCATCCATGACCTGGCTTTCCTACCAATAGAAGTCCTCCTTGTGACTTTGATTTTACATCAGATGCTTGAGCACCGGGCTATGAAGAACAAACTCAATAAACTGAACATGGTAATCGGAGTTTTTTTTTCAGAGATCGGAACTCCACTGCTCAGGTTTTTTTCTGAACATGACAAAAATCATACAGAAAAGATAACTTTTTTTTCATCAATGAAAACGTGGGATATACCACAATATCAGAAAAAACAAAAAGAGGTACTAACCCTGCCATGTTCGGTCACCATAACCTTACATGATCTGATTCCCCTGAGAAATCTGTTGGTGATGAAAGAAGATCTTCTGGTCAGGATGCTGGAAAACCCGGTACTTTTAGAGCATGAATCTTTCACCGATGTCTTGCAGGCAGTTTTTCACCTGACCGAAGAACTCAAGCACCGGGGAGAGTGTACAAACCTGCCTGATAGTGATATAGGTCATGTATCGGGGGATATAAGCCGGGCTTATTCTATGATGATCCCAGTCTGGCTCTCATACCTCACATATCTGAAAATTCATTATCCTTATCTGCATTCTCTTGCAGTGCGGACAAATCCATTTACCGAAACCGAGGATGTGATTATCAGGGAGTAAAAATGTCCAATCGCTTTATCATAGTGAAAAAATATTATCAGAAGACCAATTTAGGTTTTTTCATATCTGCCGGCTGGTTCAATGGAGATGACAACTATCTCTTGAACCATCTGCGTTTCAGGGTCAAGGACCGGGCTGTATGTCCTGATAAAGCTCCGGGTATCTTCGGTATATCGCTCACAAACTGATTGTTTTGTAACAATGACCTTTTGAATATGATATTCAAACCGATCGGTTGCTGCTTTATCATGGTAATCCCCATAATAAGTCCCGATATATCCTCCGGTAATCCCCAGCCTTTTCTGGTGATGAGAATTCATAAATATATACCTGCATTCAGGATCGACGGCATACACTGAGTCCTGCATGGCTTCAACAAGGATTTTATAATGTTCTTCAAGGGTACTGACCGTCTTTTCAAGCGTCCGGGTATGAGTGATCTCAGTAGAAATTACCGTAGCTGCAATGGTAAGACCAAGGATTTCATTCCTGACCGGGCTGATGGTTCTGACAAACCACCGATCACCTTTTCTATATTCATCATGAACCGGTCTGCTCTCTTCGATGACCACTTTTATGAGATTTAAAAAATGCCCGGTTTCTTCATCTGAATGAAGATCTTCATAGTAATAATTATGAAAATCCTGGTCACTGATTCCAAGACGGGCTTTATGATGAGAGTTCATGAAAAGATATTTGCCCCTCTTGTCAACCATGTAGATAGAATCCTGAGTACATTCCACAAGGGTTTTATAATTTGTTTCAGACTGGATGAGGGCTTCTTCTATCCTCTTTCTCATAACAGCCTGATGAATCATATTCCGAAGCTCGGCAAACTGAACTTTTGGTTCAGACCCTTTCTGAAGGTAAAAATCAGCCCCTGAATTTAATGCCTCGATAACAATTTCTTCCCGGCTTCTTCCGGTAAAGATGATGAAGGGTTTTTCAAGTCCCATCCTCTTGATGGTTTTTAAAAATTCAATCCCATCCATCTGGGGCATTTCATAATCAGAGACAATAGCATCATATTTATGCTCACGGAGCATTTCTATCGCAGTTATAGCCGATGTGCTGGTTTCAACTACGATGTCCCCGCCCCTTTCAAGAAAGATCCGGGTTATATCCAGAAGTTCTGCCTGGTCATCAACAAGCAGAATTTTTATGACCGTCATATGCACAGAGGGATGTTCATGATCCAAATAAAGACAATCGCCATTTTTTATGAGATTGTAATGTACCATTGTACCTCTTACATAAAAAAGGGGTTGGATATGTCAACCATTATGCAAATAATTAAATATAGAAGGTAAAATATGTCGGTAATTATGAAGAGAGTACTTATAATAAGAAGCACATTTCATGTACACGCTATGGATTAATCTTTTTTCAAGTGAGTGATTCCATTACGTTCTCTAAATCATAATTCGTTATTCCGGATACTCCAAATTAGTTTGAATATATAGATATACTTTATCCTCCAATTATCATTCATACCCAATGAGACGAAGACTGGATCCAGACTCCCGGATACCCTGGCACCACAAAGTTTTACTCTGTTTATTTATTATATGCACCCCTCTGTCATGCGGGTGTGTTGAAGAAAAATCTCCGCAAATAAACGAGACCATCACTATCGGTATACTCCTTCCATTATCCGGTGAACTGGCCGGACGTGGAAATGAATGCCTGAACGGCTCTATTCTGGCTATTGAAGAGATAAATAAAAATGGAGGGATTCGATCCAAAGAAGGCCGCTTACTCAGATATATCATCGCTGACTCAAAAGGGAATGCAACCATTGGTGCGATGAAAACGAAAGAACT
>NZ_JAIWNS010000288.1 GCF_020216685.1 Methanospirillum hungatei
CGTGTCTCTTCAGAATACATATCCCACCCTGGCTTTTCCCGCCATCTCCCCGACATCGTCCTTGCCGTGCATGACAAAACCGGTCCTGATCCCCTCTTTCACATCGAAATTCAGACTGAATATGATGGTATGATGGATTTACGTATGGTGAAATACGGATATCTCATTGGTGCATCACGGTCACAGATCGATGAGGATGATACCCGGATTATCTCGATACCACATCAGGTTGTGATATACCTTGAGGAGCATAAACGGATACGGGACGACCTGAAAGTAAAGATCATTTTTCCGAATGAATCTGAAGTAGATTATACCGTTCCGGTTTTCAGATTGTATGCATACTCAGCATATGATCTTGGTGAAATGGATCTCTATCTGGTGATTCCGCTGGTGCTTGTGAAGTACAGGAATAGGTTTGATCAAATCTGCAGACGGAAAAATCTGAACCGGGAGGAATTTGATGCAGTTGTTCAGGATGTATTACAGGAGATTGAACAGATCACCACAATTACCGGATTGTTTGAAGAAAAAGGTGTAATGGATGAGCAAACAAAGGATATTATTCTCTCAGCGACAATGGAATTATATACACAGTTGCATAAGAAATATATCCGAGACACGAATAGCAAGGAGAGGGTTGAGAATATGATAGAGAGCGTCACACAGAAGATCAGTAAAAAATGGCACACGATAGGGATTAAAGAAGGCAAGGAAGAAGGGATTGCTGAAGGTGTAAAGATCGTAGCAAAAAATCTGTTGATGATCGGAACTGCAGATGAAGTAATTCTAAAAGCAACGGGGCTGACAATAGAAGAACTTGATCGTATCAAAAGAGAAGTTTCGTAATTCAATCCTTCTTCCATCTTTCCAAAAATATTTTTTGATGGTTCATTCTGGTGTAATCTCACCACCATTTCACAAATTTCAAATGCCCCCTGAACATACTCATTCGGGTGAGTCATGAAAATTCCCGTGCTCTGATCGATGAGACTGCCAAGTTCTTATTTGATGCATCTGATCAGGCATTACTTGATTTTATCTGTCGTATTTTTTCCGTCCAGTTGAATAAAAACACCGCTGAAATCATCCGTGTATCTTCAGAGTATATATCCCACCCTGGCTTTTCCCGTCATCTTCCTGACATTGTCCTTGCCGTGCATGATGGAACCGGTCCTGATCCCCTCTTTCACATTGAAATCCAGACAGAACACGATGGGATGATGGAGTTACGAATGGTGAAATACGGATATCTCATCGGTGCATCACGGTCACAGATGGATGAGAATGATACCCGGATAATTTCTATTCCCCATCAGGTTGTAATGTACCTTGAGGACCATAAACGGATTCGTGATGAGTTACATGTAAAGATCATCCTTCCGAATGAATCGGAAGTGCATTATTCTGTTCCGGTTTTCAAATTGTATGCATACTCAGCATATGAACTTGGCGAAATGGATCTCTATCTGGTAATTCCGCTGGTTCTCGTGAAGTATAGGAAGAGGTTTGATCATATCTGCAGACGGAAAAACCTGAACCGGGAGGAATTTGATGCAATTGTTCGGGATGTGTTACAGGACATTGAGCAGATTACCACAATTACCGGAACGTTTGAAGAAAAAGGTGTAATGGATGAGCAAACAAAGGATATTATTCTCTCAGCGACAATGGAATTATATACACAGTTGCATCAGAAATATATCCGGGATACCAGGAGTAAGGAGAAGGTGGAGAATATGATAGAGAGCGTTACTCAGAAGATCAGTAAAAAATGGTATACGATTGGGGTTGAAGAGGGCATTGAGAAAGGGAAAAAGGAAGGAATCGAGAAAGGAATCGAGAAAGGTAAGTTAGAAGAGGCACGAAATATTGCCCGAAATCTCATTAAATTAGGGCTGGAAGATGAGTATATAGAAAAAGCTACCGGATTATCAACAGAAGAGATCAAAAAGCTGAAGATTTAATCGTCCAGCACCAAACCACTAAATATCCGACTATATTTATCATTCCGTTGGATAATAAAAATCCTGTCAAATTTTTTCCATTTCATTCTATAATTCCTGTTGGCTTTCTTTTTGATATATTCTGGCAAACCGGTAGAGTGAATCGGTTAGAACCATGACTGCAAGGTAAACTCTGGTCCAGACTCCCTGAATGAAGAGAGTGGCTTTACCCCAGTCAAATTCAGCTCGATACCCCGGTTCAGGAGTCTGAAGAATGAAGACCTCACGACTCTTCTGATCATGTTTCCAGTCACAGATGAGCCCTTCGGTGGTTGTGTAACTGATCTGATTACCAGATTGAACGAGATGCTGATGAATCTGCCGCCCATTCAATCGTTGTTTTTTGGATCGATGTTTATTGGATTCGACCAAACTATGAGCTAGGTCAATGATTTCCTGAGTGACTTTCCGTCGAGGTTGGTGAATTGTTCGCTTCTCCGGAAGAATCTCCATTCGTAAACTGTCACGAACCTCGTCTATCTGCCGAAGTCTTCTTTACGGTAATTCGGGATGTGGAGTTCTCTGGCTATTTGGGAATAAGAACCGGAAAGGCGGTATAAGGTACCCATTTGCTGTACATCTGTCATTGTTTTCACCTGTCTCTCCCCTCCTTTTACTAGTGGAGGGAATTGTTCTGTGTTGTTAAAATGGGTGATCTATGTAAAATGGGCGCGGCTTTTTATACCCCCGGTCAAGAAGGGATGGGCAATTACACCTGTTGATATTAGGAAAAAAATATCTGTTTCATCGCCATTCTGATTAAAGATGACTATGAAGCACAATTGCCGGGTTTTTTCTCGTTATATGGTAAATTTATGCCTAAAACTCAATTTTAAGATCAAAATTCGCGATAAATTGCAAATTCTTTATTTAGATCAGGATTTCATATGTTTCAATAGACGAATGCTATTCATGGATCATGGGTTGGACATATAAATAGGTGGGTAAAATTCAACACCCAATAGCGTAGCGATATGTGTGTCTGATTCAGGAGATAAATCGGAAAATATGGCCGTATTGAGGGTATTTTTCATTCATGAGAAGGTCCCCATAAATCCTTTGATAAAAAGGGTAATTTGAGGGTATTTTTAGTCTGACAATTAATACGATAAGGTGGGTGGATATAATTAAAATATATATTAGAAGTTACGCGTTTAAATTTTCATGTAAACTTAACTCTGTAATCTCTAACCAGTAGTTGATGAATTATTTTGTTAAAATTGGGCTTAAA
>NZ_JAIWNS010000289.1 GCF_020216685.1 Methanospirillum hungatei
ATTTGCTGAGCTCTATCATGATCCCGGAATAGTCCAGACACTGTCTGGACAATTGAGCTGGTCACATTTTGTTGAACTCATTAAAATAGATGATGATCTTCAAAGGGACTTTTATGCAGAGATGTGCAGGATCGAACGATGGAGTGTTCGTCTTCTTAAAGCAAAGATCCAGGGTATGCTCTTTGAGAGGACTGCTCTTTCAAGAAAACCAGAGGAGTTAGCCAGGCAGGAACTCGAAGCTCTCCGGACAGAGGACCAGATGAGTCCGGATCTGGTTTTTCGTGATCCGTATTTCCTTGATTTCCTCGGGCTTTCTGATACCTACTCTGAAAAGGATATTGAATCTGGTATTATCCGGGAGATTGAGCGATTCATCCTTGAGATGGGATCTGATTTCTCGTTTATCGCGAGGCAGAAGAGGATCACCATCGACGCAGAGGATTATTATATTGACCTCCTCTTCTTTCACCGCCGGCTCAGGTGTCTTATTGCGATTGACCTGAAGCTCGGGAGGTTTCAGGCTGCTGATAAGGGTCAGATGGAACTATATCTCCGGTGGCTTGATAAATACGAACGGGTTCCCGGTGAAGAGTCACCAATGGGTCTGATTCTCTGTGCCGGGAAGTCTGCTGAGCACGTGGAGCTGCTCGGGCTTTCGGAGAGTGGGATACGGGTTGCTGAATACCTGACCGAACTGCCACCGAGAGAACTCCTTGAGGCAAAACTGAAGAGTGCGATGGAGAGGGCACAGAATCAGTTCGGGAAAGAGGATGAGGATATTTATTCAGAGAAGGTGGGAAGCTAGATGGATTTTTCAGACCTGGTTCATTGCATCTCGGAGGTCAATACTGAGCTGACAAAGCAGGCGACAAAAGCGGTAAACCGATCACTGACCCTGCGAAACTGGCTTATTGGGTATTATATACGTGAATTCGAGCAACATGGATCTGACCGGGCATTATATGGTGAATCCCTCCTTGACCTTATAGCGGCCCGTTTGTCTGATATTTCCGGATTTTCAGCCCGTACTCTCCGGTTATATCGCCAGTTCTATCTGGTATATCCGAACATTTGGCAAACACTGTCTGCCGAATCTGTATGTCCTGAAAAATGGCAATCATTGTTTGCCAAATTCAATCCCGCTCATCTTCTGCAACCATGCGGCGTGGAAATCCCGATTCATAATATGAAGGCCGGGCGGGATGATATCCTGATGAACCTCTCATTCAGCCATTTTACTCTCCTGATGCCGATAGACGATCCCCTAAAACGCCGGTTTTACGAGGTGGAGTGCGTCAGGGGGAACTGGTCGGTCAGGGAGCTGAAACGGCAGATTGAAAGTCTATACTTTGAACGATCCGCTCTCTCACAGGATAAAAAAGCATTATCCGAACATGTTCATGCCGGAGCACAGGCAGACTCACCCAACCTAGTCATCCGGGATCCCTATGTCTTCGAATTTCTCGGTCTTAAAAGTCAGGAAGTCATGTATGAGTCTGATCTTGAAGAGGCTCTTCTCCGCAAACTTGAGTCATTTCTGCTTGAACTTGGGTACGGGTTCTGTTTTGAGGCCAGGCAGAAACGGATCATGATCGGTGATGAATACTTCTTTGTTGATCTCGTGTTCTATCACCGGGTGCTGAAGTGTCATGTACTCATTGAACTGAAGACCGGCGGGTTTTCGCATGAGGCACTAGGACAGTTGAATACGTATCTGAATTATTTCAAGGCTCATCTTATGACCGAGGGGGATAATCCTCCGGTCGGGTTACTTCTGTGTACAGAAAAGAATCATGCCCTTGTGCAGTATGCCTGTGCCGGGATAGATAATCAGGTGTTTGTATCGAAGTATCAGGTAGGGCTTCCGGGGCCTGAGGAGATCCGGGAGTTTGTTGAGGGTGTGATCCGGAATGAGTGATATCATGAATATTTGGAGGGTAGTCGATTGAAATCAATCTGGCCACTTGTCCCAATTGAAGATTGTATGGATACAATAATCGATTATCGAGGAAAAACTCCGAACAAAACTTCATTTGGAATACCTTTAATAACTGCAAAAATTGTTAAGGACGGAAAAATTCTCACCCCCAATGAATTTATTGATCCAAATGATTATGATGAGTGGATGAGACGAGGGTTACCTGAAAAAGGGGATATCGTCCTTACAACTGAGGCACCGCTAGGGGAAGTTGCCCAATTGGATGGAAGGAAAGTAGCTCTCGCACAAAGGATAATTACATTACGTGGAAAAAAAGGGTATCTTTTCAATACATTTTTGAAATATGCATTAATTTTTGCCCCAACTCAAGATGCCTTACATGGTAGAGCAAGTGGTACAACTGTAACTGGAATAAAACAAAGTGAACTGAGGAAAATTGTAATCCCTATTCCGGAATATGATGTTCAAAAAGCCATCGCCCACATCCTCGGCACTCTCGACGACAAGATCGAACTCAACCGCCGGATGAACGAAACTCTCGAATCCATCGCTCGGGCCATCTTCAAGAGCTGGTTCATCGACTTCGACCCGGTCCGGGCCAAGGCTGAAACCCGGCAGCCGGAGGGGATGGATACGGCAACAGCGGCCCTGTTTCCGAGCGAGTTCGAGACCGTGGAGGGGCAGAAGATACCGAAAGGGTGGAAGATCAAATCATTAGATAAAATGTTTAAGATTGTCATGGGACAATCTCCACCCAGTAGTACATATAATGAAATCAATGAAGGTGTTCCTTTTTTTCAAGGTAAAACAGATTTTGGATTTAGATATCCCACTGTAAGAGTATTCTGTACTGCACCTACAAGATTTGCTAATCCAGGTGATACCCTATTAAGTTTAAGAGCACCAGTAGGGGATGTTAATATTTCTCTTGTACATTCATCAATCGGAAGAGGAATAGCAGCATTAAGGCATGAATCTAGTTCCAGATCGTTCACCTATTACGCCTTAAAATCATTATATCATGAATTTATTCAATATGATAGTAATGGAACCGTTTTTGGGTGTTTAACTAAAGATTCTTTTAAGTCACTATCATTTATTCAACCACCCAATGAATTGATTAATTTATTTGAAAAAACTGTATCATCATTAGATTCAAAAATAGAAAGTAATGAAAACAGTATTTTATTATTATCCTCTATCCAGTATCTCCGAATGAATCTGAAACATCCATTGGAAACTAAACTATTTCTTCTGTAGTGATTTTTTCGTCAACGACATTCAACGAAAC
>NZ_JAIWNS010000290.1 GCF_020216685.1 Methanospirillum hungatei
AATTGTCGATAGTAATCAAACACCAAAACCTCTTCATGAGACATATTATTAGCTTATATTTTCTCGACTAACTTGTTCATTCGGAGATACTGCTATCCGTGACACCCTCCTCCCCAAACTCCTTTCCGGAGAACTTCAGATAGATAACCCTGAGAAATTTCTTGAGGCGACGACATGACCGGAGACAACCCACTTAATCTCTTTGGATTGATATAATGAAAGCAACAGAAGCAAAACTCATAGATTTTCTCAAAAAATCTCCTCAATTTATAATCCCGATTTACCAGCGGACATACTCCTGGACAGAAAAAGAATGTAAACAATTATGGGATGATATCATCAGAACCGGAACGAATGACGAAATATCAGCCCATTTTGTAGGCTCTATTGTTTACATCGAAAAAGGTCTGTATCAGGTCACAAGCCAGTCTCCACTTCTGGTTATTGATGGACAACAACGTCTTACAACCATCACTCTTCTCATTGCAGCATTAGCAAAATATCTAGACAATCTGGAAGAAGGAACCAAAGAACCAGTAGAGGGTTTTTCTCCACGGAAATTACGTAACTATTATCTCTTAAATCCTGAAGAAGAAGGGGAAAAACGGTATAAACTCATCCTCTCACAAACCGATAAAGACTCCCTCATATCAATAGTCGGAGAAAAGCATCCTCCAAAAGAACCTTCGATTCGTATCACTAACAATTATACTCTTTTTGAGAAGCTAATTTCCGACTCACAATCAGAAATCGAGGCAATATGTAAAGGGGTTGCTAAACTTCTGGTTGTAGATATTGCATTGGACAGGGATCAGGATAACCCACAACTTATCTTCGAAAGCATGAATTCAACAGGCAGGGAACTTACCCAGGCCGATCTTATTCGAAATTATATCCTGATGAGATTGGAGCCAGAATTACAAACAAAACTCTATGAAAATTATTGGCGTCCAATGGAGGTTGAATTTGGGCAGGAAGCATACGGGCAGGAATTTGATGGTTTTATACGTCATTACCTGACAGTAAAAACTGGTGGAGATATCCCCAAGATTGATCAGGTTTACGAGGCGTTTAAAAAATATTCACGAACACCGGACATCGAAAAGAATGGTGTGGAATCTCTGGTATCTGATATCTATTCCTATTCAAGATATTTTTGTGCGATGGCATTAGGTCAGGAAGAAGAAAAAGACTTGAAAAGAGCTTTCTTTGACCTCCGTGAATTAAAGGTAGATGTCGCTTTTCCTCTTCTTTTGGAATTATATCATGATTATGTATCTCAAATCTTGACCAAGGACGATTTCCTGAAAATAGTTCGTTTAATAGAATCATATGTATTTCGAAGGGTAATCTGTGATATACCAACGAACTCGATGAACAAAACATTTGCGACATTTTCGAAAAATCTAAAAAAAGATAAATATCTAGAAAATGTTCAGGCCACATTCGCATTATTAAAATCATACCGTCGATTCCCTTCAGATGAAGATTTTAAACAGAGAATGAAAACGTGTGACTTATACAATAAAACAAGAGCTAGGAAATACTGTCTAAGAAGGCTAGAAAATAATGACAGAAAGGAACCTGTTCCGGTAGATGAATACTCGATTGAACATGTTATGCCACAAAATGAGAATCTTTCTGAATCATGGAAGAAAGATCTCGGTCCCGATTGGAAGCAAATTCAAGAAAAGTGGCTGCATACTCTGGGAAACCTGACTCTTACTGCATATAATTCTGAATACAGTGATAAGCCGTTTTCTGAGAAAAGGGATAATGAAAAAGGATTTAAAATGAGTCCCCTTCTTCTCAATCAAGATCTCGGTCGTCGGGAAGTCTGGAATGAAGCGACCATCAAGGATAGAGCAGAGATACTCGCTCAGATGGCAATAAGGGTATGGGAAGGAATCACCCTTACTGAAGATATAATCGCACAATACCAGCAAAAATCGCCATCCCTTGAGTATTCCATAGATAACTACAAGCACCTCAAACCTGGAGCAGTCCGTGATATGTTTGAAGCATTCAGGAAAGAAGTGCTTGCTCTTGATCCCTGTGTATCTGAAGTATATACAAAACTCTACATTGCCTACAAAGCGGAGACCAATTTTGTCGATGTGGAACCTATGTCAAAAAGTCTTCGGTTAACTTTAAATATGAAATATCCAGATGTCAATGATCCAAAAGGGGTGTGTAGAGACATTACCGGGATTGGAAAATGGGGAAATGGGGATGTTGAGATAAATATGATATCAGTATCACAACTACCCTATGTCATGGGACTTGTTCGACAGTCTTTCGATAAACAAATGAGCAATGGATTTGAATAAACAATCAGGTTTACCGGACTATGAACCGATCTGATCTCTCGATCCTCCTCCAGGAAGGCGAAGGCTCCATGCTCGAATACAAGGAATCTCTCTCCTCTGCCTTATCCCGGGAACTCGTAGCCTTCGCAAACACTGCCGGAGGCAAAATCCTTCTCGGAGTTCGGGACGACGGATCGGTCAAGGGTATCACAGACACGAATGACATCAGGGCACGAATACAGGACATCGCCCGGAACTGTGACCCGCCGGTCAAGATCCTCATCACCCATATCGACAATGTCACCATCATCACCGTCAGGGAGAGCTCTGAAAAACCAGTCCAGTGCAGCGACGGATTCTTCTGGCGACAGGGAGCCGTTACCCAGAAACTTACCCGTGAAGAAATATGGACCTTTTTCCAGAAAGAAGGAGCCATCAGGTTTGACCTCTCCATATCACCGAAGTTCAGATATCCAGAGGATTTGACGCAGATAAATTCAGGACCTGGCTTTCCAAGAGTGGGATATCACCGACTGGGAACCGGGAAGATATCCTCGTCAATATCGAGGCAGCCGAACGGTCAGGCGGAAAACTCCTCTTCCGGAATGCCGGCATCCTCTTCTTTGCAAAAGAACCCCGGAGATTCTTCAACCAGGCATACATCACCTGTATCCTCTTTCAGGGAACAACAAATGTCCGTATCCTTGACCGGAAGGACTTCGCCGGCGGTGCGGTTGCCGATATCGAAGACAGTCTCCGCTTCATCGAGCGGAATACCCGGCTTTCGTACCGGATTGAGGGCCTGAAGAGAGAAGAGATCCCCGAGTACCCGATGGCTTCTCTTCGGGAGGCTATCACCAATGCGGTCATGCACCGGGACTGGTTTATTGAAGGAGC